>CAUYYV010000019.1:0-19655 GCA_963577075.1 Phycisphaerae bacterium | reverse complement strand
TGTTCGCAAACAGTCGAAGCGCCAGGGCGAACGGCTTGACCAGGGTGCCGATGATTTCAACCGGAACCATGATGGGCCACATAAAAACCGGCGCACCGGCCGTCATGTGCTTGCAGTATCCGATCGGATCCTTCGCGAACCCGACGCCGTTGATAAAGACAAACGCGATCGTCGCCAACGCCCCGGTGACCCAGATCGACTGTGTTGCCGTACCGCCGATGCCCACCGGCACGCCGTCGACCGGGTTGATGCCAAGCATCGCGGTGATGTCGATCAGCGGCACCAGCCCCAACAGGTTATTGATCAGGATGAACCAGAAGAAAGTCCACAGGACGGGGATGTATTTGTCAGTTTCGTCTTCCAGCATCGGCCTGAAAACCTGGTCGCGAAGGTACAGACAGATAACCTCGACGAAATTCGCCCGCAGACCCTGGGCTCGGTAATCGTCCAGTGTGCGCGCCCGACCGGTCTTGATGCGCTTCGCGGCCGGGATGATCAGCCACGCGGTCAGCGCCGCGCTGAGCAGCAGCATAAGAGTCACGTTGCTGAAATACCATTGATTATAGATGGGCTTGTCCGTCACGTGCCCGACGGGATTGGCGGACGCCAGCGTCAAATACACGCTCATCATGCCGCGGCCCCCGCTAGCGGCTCGCGGGTGATGCTCAGATCGGCCGTCATGATGAATCGGCGAACCTGCCCCGCTTCGATGAACAGCAGGGTCAGATACACGCCCATCAACGCGAAGACGACCGTTCCGGCCGGCATCGATAACGTCTTGATGAACACGACCAGCGTTACCAGGCACAACACGATGCGCACCGCGGCGCCGGCAAAGTAAGCGTATAACGTGGCCAGCACCCCGCGAGGCCCGAACCATGCCACCGGCGCGACGCTGATTAGGGTGATGACCCACACAGCCGCCGACACCTTCCACACGACCAGCGACGGATCGAGCAGGCTGCTCAGCAGCACGGCCGCGACGGCCGCGCCGACCGTGAGCATCGCACACGTGCGAAACAGTGGGAAGCGCACATGTGATCGATCTCTGTGCATCAGCCGAAAAATCGCTTATTGAGCCGCCACAGCTTATACAACCCGCCGATGATACCGAGAGCGCCTCCGGTCAGCAGCATCCAAGGCCCGTCGTTGCCGAGCCGGCGATCAAGCCACCAGCCTCCCAGGCAGAACACCGCGACGATGCCGCAAAGCTCAACCCCCGCGCTCGCCAACTCGGACAGACGCATCGGACGGTCGGGTTTGCGATCACGCTGCGGGGCATCGGAGTGCATTTTAAGCCCGCCGTGGCTGTTAGGCGGCCAGAAGGTATCGAAGCGGTCACAGGGTGTCAACCGAGAAAAATAACGTCGCGTCTACCCTTATGTTTTGGTAAAATACCATTATGGCCGACGTTACGATTTATCACAACCCGCGCTGCTCGAAAAGTCGCCAGACACTGCAACTGCTGCGCGATCGTGGGGTGGAGCCGGTTGTGGTGGAGTACCTGGCCGATCCGCCGGACCTGCCGACGCTCAAGCGGATTGTGCGGATGCTGGGACTGCGGCCGATTGACTTGGCGCGCCGCAAGGAGGATCCGTTCAAGACGCTTGGCCTGGCCGACAAGGCAGACGATGACGACGCGGTGCTGCGCGCCATGGTCGCTCACCCGATCCTGATCGAGAGGCCAATCGTGGTCAAAGGCGGCAAGGCGGCGTTGGGGCGGCCGCCGGAGAATGTATTGGGGGTCCTGTGAGGCGGGCATCGACGGTGCACTCGTCTGCGACTCGCATCCAAAACCTATCGCGGCTAAATGATTACAGTGAGGGCAGCGGTGCGGTATCGTTGGTCTGCCCTTGCCACGCGGCGATGCGTTGCGACAGATCGCGGACGCGATCGGCCTGCGCAGAATCGTCAAACCGGTTCGTCTGCTCGTACGGATCGCTGTTGAGATCGTAAAGCTCGCATTGATCACCATCGGCAAGGTTCAGCTTCCAGCCATCGGCGCTTATGATGCTGCGCCACGGGCGGCGCATCGTGCTGCGCACATCATCGTCGTCGAAGCCGGACATGGGCGGTTCGATGCCGCTGCTCGCGCCATTCCAGACGATGATCACGTCGTTGTCCTCCAATGTTTCATCACCGCGGACGACACCGGCACGGCTGCGGCCCTGAAGATGATCGCTCACCGGCCGGCCCATCAGATCCAGCAGCGTGGGCACCAGATCGATCTGGCTGATACGCCCATCGATCATGCGGTGGCCGTGATTCAGCCATGGAACGCTGATCATCAGCGGAATGCGCACCGATTCCTCGTAGAGCACGACCTTGTCGGTGATGCCGTGATCGCCGACCATGTCGCCGTGGTCGGACGTATAAACGATGATGGTGTTGTCAGCCTGACCGGACTGCTCAAGCGCGTCGAGGATACGACCGACGGCGCGATCGACCAGCGTTACGAGACCGTAATAGTTGGCACGCTGTCTTCGCCAGTAGACCTCGTCGGGCTGCTGCGTGATTTGTGAATACCACTGGGCGATCATGCGGTGCCGCCGCGATGCGTTGTCGGGCGGCAGCTTGCCGAACGCCGGGCCCACCGGCACTTTCGCCGGGTCATGCACGTTGTTCAAAGGCCCGAAGTTGGGCGTGTGCGGCTCGAGAAAGTTGACGCTCAGCAGCCACGGCTTGTCCGTTGCTGGCTGCTCGGCAATGAAGTTCGACGCGGTGCCACCGAGAAATGAGGCCTTGGTGTATTGCTCGCTCATCACCGCGGCAAACGGGCGCGAAAACAGCATTGCCCCGTCCCTGAACTTGTCATCCGGCTCGAACCCGTGCTCGACGAGGAACCAGTGGTAATCCGTTCGCCGCTTGAAATACTCAGGCTTGGAGTAATATGGCCGATATTCGCCGTCTTCGATGCTCACCCAGTCCTCGAACCCGCGCTGGGCGATGATTTCATCGCCGAGGTGCCATTTCCCGTGGTTGCCGCAGCAGTAGCCGTCGCCGGCCATCTCGGCGATCGTGGGCACGTCGGCCGGCAGCGGGACGTTGTTCGAAATCACCCCGTGCGTGTGCGGCCACAAGCCGGTCATGATCGTGGCTCGCGACGGGCCGCAGACAGGCTGGATGCAATAAGCCCGATCGAACACGCAACTACGCTGCGCCAGCCGATCGAAGTTCGGCGACTGCACGTAATCGTTGCCATAACAGCCGAGCACGTCGGCGCGGTGCTGGTCGGTCCAGATGAACAACAGGTTGGGACGGTCGGGCATGACGTAAAACCCAGGTGTGGAGCGCTCTAGGCGCCCGCTTTTGGCTCACGGTCAAACTTATTTTCAGCAATGGTCGTGGTCCAGTGCCTGGGTCTGGGGCCGGGCTTGTCGCTTTTGCAGCGCCTCTCGCGCAGACGGTTCAATGTGTTGGCCAATGGTTTTGCGATTCCATTTTCAGCCTGCCTGTTCATTTTTCGGAGGCATCATATCAGATACCCGGCCAGCCAGGCGAACGCGTCTTCCTGCATTGGCAGGTCGAACTTGTGCGGACCGGGGTAGAATCGACCGGAATAATTCTTCGGCTTGCCCACACGGCGGTAATGATCGGCGATGCGACGGTGTGCGGCACGCATGCCGGCAAGGGTAAACAGCGGATCCTCGTGATTGTTCTGCACCATCAACGGCGACGGCGCCCGGCAGGCGGCGATGTCAGACCAGTCACCGAGGTGCGACCAGCCGACAGGCATGTAATCCGACCCGTGATTGCAAACATTGTGATCCAGCAGGCTTTCATAGGTATACATCGCGCCAACGACAACGGCGCAGCCGACCCGATTGCAAGTCGCCTGCATGACCGCGGTGCGCATGCCGCCGCCGGACAGCCCCACGCAACCGATCTTCGGGCCGCACACGTCGCTCCGACCGGCCAGATAGGACGCCGCCACCCGGTCTTCGTAGCAGTCGATCCCGCTGATGCTTGTACCGAGCAGCCGGCAATAGTCACCGACGTTGCCCTCGTGGTGGCCGGCCATGTTGTTGTACAGATGCTCGGTCATCGGTTTGCCCGGCGCGGCGGCTTGATCGGCAAGCAGCCGGCCGAGATCGCGATAGCGACTGGGAATCTGGTTCTTGGGAAACCGGCGACTGCCAAAGAGGAACAGGTCGTGGACCAGTACGGCAAAGCCCCGCCGCGCCAACTCGTTGGCGAACGGCCGGCCACCGTACGCCTTTTCGTAGCGCGCCGGCATGGTGCGCGGCATGGGGCCGGGCCCCTCAGCGATTTTTTCCTTGCCGTGGTACTTGAACCCGCCGTGATCGTGCAGGGCGAGCACGCCGGGCAGTTTCCCCTTCACATCCGTCGGGCGCAGCATCCATGCTGCTGTACGCGGCCCGTACCCGACAGACCAGGTGACCAGTTCACCGTTGACACCATTTTTCTGCCACCGTTTCTCGATCCTGACCTTCTGCGGTCGTGCGGGCCCCGGCTCGAACGACAGCGCGTGGCGCAGGCGCTTCTGCGTTGCCTTGCCCGGTCGGGCGATCGGATACAGGCTGTGCGACCGCCGGGCCGCGTCCACCAAGCCGCTGTAATCACCGAGGTGTTGATAGGTTTTTCCCATGGCGCATGGGGCGCTACTGCAACGCCGCGGCGCCGCCGATGATCTCCGACAACTCCGTGGTGATCGCCGTCTGTCGGGCGCGGTTGTAGCTGCGTGTCAGTTGTTTGCTCATCTTGCTCGCCGCATCGGTTGCATTTTTCATCGCCACCATGCGCGCGATCTGCTCACTCGCCACCGCTTCATTGAAACACTGAAACAGCCTCGCCTTGACCGATGCGGGCAGCAACTCGTCTAGGAGTTCGCCCGGGTCAGGTGAGAACTCGTAGTCGACGGCACTGGCCGGATCGGTCGATTCGGCGGCGGGGCTATCCAGTGGCAACAGGCTCAATACCGTCGGTGACTGACGCGCCACCGATTGGAATGACATGTGCGCCACATCCACCGCAGCATACGTCTCGTCTTTGAACTTCTGCATGTACTGCTCGGCAAACTGCTCGACCTGCTCGTAAGCGGGCTTGTCCCCCAAGTCGGTAAAGGACGCGGTGACAAGCGTGCCGGTGAAACGAAAATAGCCCACACCCTTCTTGCCGACGACTTCGACATCGACATCCTGCGCCGCGTACCGGCTCAGGTAAGCCTTGGCAGTGCGCAGGATCGAGGCGTTGTAGCCGCCGCACAATCCGCGATTGGATGTGATGACCAGCAGCAGCCTCCGCCCGTCGGCAGCGCCGCTGCGTAACAGCGGGTGGCTGACCTGCCCGCCCACCGCGGCCGCCAGATCACCGACCAACTCGGCGATTTTTTGCGTATACGGATGCGAATCAGTGGCGGCACGCAACGCCGCCTGGAACCGGACCGTGGCGATCATCTGCATCGTCTTGGTGATGCGTTTGATGTTCGACACCGCCTTCATGCGGCGTTTGATATCACGTATGTTGGCCATGGTTGAACATCTTAGCGACCTGCGCCAAGTGGGCAACGATCCCTTGCCCACTCATCAGGCAATGCTAAGATGTCCGCCATGATCGTCGAACCTCACCATCTTCTTTCCGTAAAGAGCCTCAAATGAATGATGCACTTCGACCCTCGCGTGCCCTTTATTTATGGACTGTGACGATGACATTGGCGGTATTCGGCTGCTCCGACAGCGGACCGGGCACGACCGAGATGCCCACGACCCCGGACGGCACCGTCATGCACGTCGCTGCGGCCCTGGCTGACAACCGCCCGCAGGTGCTCTGGCGCGCCGCGCCGGCCAAGTACCAGCAAGACATGACGAGCCTGGTCCACGGGTTTGCCGACAAGGTGGACAAGGAGCTTTGGAACATGTCGTTCGGTCTGCTCCAGAAGCTGACGCACATCCTCGATGAAAAACGCGAGTTTATCTTTCAGCACCCGATGCTGGCACAGCAGATGAAGGGGAATCCCGGCGCCCGTGACAACTGGGAATCCATCGTTCAGATGCTCGACACCCTGGTCAACAGCGAGTTGGCTGATCTGGACAAGCTCAGGTCGATCGACATCGAAAGCTTCCTGTCGGGTACGGGCGCCAAGCTGATGGTGCAACTCTCGGACGCGATGGCCTTGAATCCAGATGCGGACTTCAAGGTCAAGCTGCAGTCGATCAAGGCGTCCATGGTTTCGTCCGAGGGTGATACAGCGATCGTCAAGATCGAGATGCAGGGCGAATCGCCCAAGCAGGAACAATTCGTCCGCGTTGAAGGACGATGGGTTCCCAAGAACATGGCGGACCAATGGGACGACAAGGTAGCCGAGGCGCGCGAAAAGCTGGCACAGTGGTCGCCGGACGATCAGCAGAAGCAACAGCAAATGAACATGCTGAAAATGGTGGACACGGCGCTGGACAACCTGCAGGCCGCCCAGACACCGGAAGCTTTCAATGCGACGCTTCAGCAATCAATAAGCATGGCGATGATGGTGGCGATGTCGATGGGTGACTCGACACCGGCCATAGAACCCGACGGACCCCCACCGCCCATGCAGTAATCACCGTGGCTAAACGGGCGAGGCGTCACCTCACCGTGACCGGCGGGTGCGGAACCGTGAACCCAGACCGCGACGGGGCGTGTTCTTCGGGATCACGCCATCGGGGAACATGCGTTTCAGCTCGTCGTCGTCAGCGGCAGTGGTCGCGACGTCATGCGCCGGTTGGGCGCGATCGGCGAGGGTGGCCTGCGGGTCGGCCCGCCGCGATTGGTCACGCTTACGCTGCTCGGCGACGTCCAGGGGCAACGGACCGGGCTTGAAATCGGGATAGTGCTTCCGCTCGATCAGTGCCCCGGTCAATTTCTCGATCTGGGTCAGCAGATTGCCCTCGTCGGATGCCACGAACGACCACGCCACGCCACGCCGGCCCGCACGCGCGGTGCGACCGATCCGGTGCACGTACACCTCCGGGTCCTCGGGCAAATCGTAGTTGATCACGTGCGTAATGTGGGCGATGTCCAGCCCACGCGCCGCCAGATCCGAAGCGATCAGCACATCCAACTCATGTCGCCTCATCGATTCCATCACGCTATTTCGCTTGTTCTGCGGCATATCACCGTGAATTTCGCGGGCCACGATGTTCTTGTCACTAATGTATTGCGCCACACGGTGTACCGTCGCCTTCGTGCGACAGAAGATCAGCGCCGTGTCCGGCTTCTCGTGACGCAGCAGGTGCAGCAGCAGCGTCCGTTTGTCCCACGGTTCGACCGGCAGGTACAACTGGTCGACCAGTGACACCGTCAGCGCGCCGGAACTGGTACTGATCTTCTCGGCATCCTTGGACATGAACGACCGAGCGAGCCGCTCAATCTCCGAATTGATCGTCGCCGAGACGAACACCGTCTGATGCTTCGACTTGATCTGGCCAAGGATCCTGCGGATATCGTCGCGGAAGCCGATGTCGAGCATGCGATCGACCTCGTCGAGCACGACGTACCGGATATCGCGAAAATGGATCTGCTTGCGACCCTCCATGTCCATGATGCGCCCGGGCGTGCCGACGATGATGTGCCCACCGTGGCGGACAGATCGGGCCTGGTGGATCATCGACTCACCCCCGATGATGCACGCCGTGCGGATGGGCGTGTGCTTGCCCAACGCATCGATCTCGGCGGCGACCTGGACGGCCAACTCGCGCGTAGGCACGAGGATCAACGCCTGCATCGACACGTTTTCGTCCGCATGGTGCAGGATGGGCAGTCCGAATGCCGCGGTCTTGCCCGTGCCGGTTTTCGCCTGGCCGATCACGTCACGGCCCTGCAGGATCATCGGCATCAACTTTGCCTGGATGTCCGTCGGGTGCTCAAATCCCGCATCGGCAATGCCGCGCTGAACACTATCACTGAGGCCCAGGTCGGCAAAGGTTCTGGTGGTGTCGAATATGTCCGTCATTGTTTTCGGCCGCCCCGGCAGTCGGTTATCGGCCAATGGTCAGTACCAGGCGATCTACGTACACTAATGATTCTAACTCGATGACACGGACAATACAAACACAGCCGCCGTCGACCGCATCGGACGCGTACTTGACGATGAATGATACGAGTTGGCTGGAAATTGACCTGTCCGGGCTGGAAGCCAACCTGGCCGCCGTTCGTCGACTCGTCGGCGACGGTGTGAAAGTCTGCGGCGTGGTCAAGGCAGGTGGGTACGGCCTGGGCGCCGTACCGATCGCGACGCGCCTGGCGGCGCGGGGCATTGACATGCTCGCCGTCTATTCGCCCCAACAGGGCGCCGAACTGGTTCAACGCGGCGTCACCTGCCCGCTGCTCGTGCTGATGCCGATGCGCCAACTGACCCGGGCCGACCCGCTCTACCGCGCCGCGACCAGCGGCAACCTTCACCTTACCGTGCATGACGAGTCACAAATCATCCAACTCAACCAAGCCGGCCAATTGCTCGGCTGTCGGCTGCCCGTGCACCTGCACCTGGACACGGGCATGAGCCGATCCGGGCTCGATCGCGCGCAATTGGGGCGTATCATCACGTCGGCCTCCGCGCTGCGGCACGTCCGTCTTGCCGGGCTTTACACGCATTTCGCCTCGGCCGACGATGACCCGGCGTTTACCGCTGATCAGATGGATCGGCTCGGCCAGGCGGTCGCCGAGCACAGGGCCGCGCTTCCCAGTGACATCATGGTGCACGCCGCCAACACATGTGGAACCTGGCGCGACGCACGGTTTCATCAGTCGATGGTCCGTGTCGGCCTCGCCCTGCTGGGTTACGGCCCCGAGTCGATGCGTGGCGACCCGCTGCCGCAAGACCGCCCGGCGCTGCAGCCTATCATCCGCTGGCTAACCCGTATCGTACACGTGCAACGCTACGCCAAGGGCGAACCGGTGGGCTACAACCGCACGCACACCCTCACCCGCGACAGCGTGCTCGGCGTGGTGCCCGTGGGCTATGGCGACGGCTACCCGCTTTCATTGGGAAATCGCGCGCACGCCCAGGTCGTACTCTCACCCGATGACCGCTGCGCTACCGCCGTGCTCGGCCAGGTCAACATGGATCAGATCGTGCTCGATCTGACCGACGCGCCAGTCGCCGCGCAACGGATCGGAACAACCGTTGAACTGATTAGCAACGACCCAGGCTCACCCTGCGCGCTGCCACGCCTGGCGGAACTGGCCGGCTCCAGCTGCTACGAAATGTTGTGCCGGATCTCATCACAATTGCCCCGCCGCCATGTCGGCACAGAGCAATCGCGGTGACCAGCAACGTTCAATCCGTCCTCCACGAATGTGACCGGCTCGCCCATCGTGGGGCCAACCAACGCCGACACCTAATGCGCCGGCGTCGCACGGAATCCCGCTGCGCCTGCGATCGACTTCACCGAACCGGTCAGATCCGGCCGATCATTTCGGGCTAAACGGGTGCTTGGCCGAGTCTTTCTTCGACACCATCTCGTCGACGGACGGCTCGGACTTCATCGCCCGGGCGATCGACAACTTCGTGGCCTCGTAGTTGAAATCGTAAATCTTCGCACCGTCGACCGCTTCCCAGTGGATGAACACGCCGCAGACGATCACGTAATCCTCGCACTTATCCTTGGGGATCACGCCCTCGGCCACGGAGTCAGCGACGGCCTTGGCGACGGCGGCCTGCGCGGGGCCAAACATCTGCAGCGCCTGCGTGGCGCCCTTGATCGTCACCTTCGTGATCAGAACGGTCGCCGGCTTGACCGCGAGGTTCGGCTCAAGGACCGCCAGCAGATTCGAGTGACCCTGTTTCTGATCCGACAAGGCGTTGGCGAACGCGGATCCCACCGGCCCGTCCTTCGAGCCGATCAGCAGGTCTATGTGTGCAATCTCGTTGCCTTCACCCACCAGAGCTTCACCAATCATCATCGACATGGCCCCATCTCCTTCTATTTTAAGGCTTGTAAAACATTCTCTTCGGGTTCTCGAACCCCACGATCAAGACCTCATTTCTACCGTATGCCGGCCTGCGATGCAACCGATCCACCGCCGGACGGCGGCGGCGGCGGCGAGAGGGCCATCGGTGATCTTGAGTTGGCCCGCCGGGACGGTAGAATGTCGCTGACACAGCCGAAGCTCGACCGTCCGTACACGCCGGAGAGGTGGCCGAGTGGCTTAAGGCAACGGTTTGCTAAACCGTCGTACTGGGATTCCTGGTACCGAGGGTTCGAATCCCTCCCTCTCCGCTTTCTCGCCGCACTGCGTTGCATGTCAACACACCAGCAATGACATTCTTGAAACGAACCAAAACTCTACTTCTCCAAAACCAATATGGCTTGTCATCTACGCGGGCAACTGGACCGCCGCCGGGTTGAACCAACGGCGGACTTCAGACAAAAGCACATACAAGTTACACGCGCCGCAGCCGACGCACCTTGCCGATCACGCCGATGACGGCCAACAACGGCACCGCCATCCACGCGGCGGCGGGGAGGGGGACCGAGGTGGCAAGGAAGCCGTGATGGTTGCCATCGGAGTACCACCCGACGATGTTGCTGCCGTCGATGCCGCGGACGCTGGTACCGATTGCCCCCGGCACATCGAGCGTGGTGTAGGTCGTGCCGTCATAAATGAAGCTGTGAGCGCCGCTGGCATCGGAGTACCGCCCGACGATATTGCCGCCGTCGATGCCCCAGGCGTAGACACCATGGATTGCCCCGGGCACATCGAGCGTGGTGTAGGTCGTACCGTCATAAATGAAGCCGTGATCGCTGCCGCCGGCGTAGTAGGACCCGACGATGTTGTCGCCGTCGATGCCGTTGGGGTAGCTACGGATTGCCCCGGGCACAGCGAAGGTGGTGTAGGTGGTGCCGTCATAACTGAAGCCGTGTTGGCTGCCGGTGTAGTAGTACCCGACGATATTGCTGCCGTCGATGCCGTAGGGGTAGGTATTGCTCGCCCCGGGGTAATCGATGGTGGTGTAGTTCGAGCCGTCATAAATAAAGCCGTGAGTGTTGCTGTTGGCGTCGTTGTACTTCCCGACGATATTGCCGCTGTCGATTCCGAAGGCGATGGTATTGTATTCCTCGGGCACATCGAGGGTGGTGTAGGTGTACGCACCCTGCGCCGACACGCCCATGCACAGCGTCAGGAAACCGGCAGCGGCACTGATAAGAAAGGCCTTCATCGTGCTCCTCCGCAAACAGCGTGGTCGAGAAAGTGCATTCTTCCCGTCTGCTGGATTCACAGGCGTTGTCCTCCGCGATCATTAATAACCTCGATGTCCCATGACCACCTCCGAGCTCCGCCCGCGATGCCGTTGACCTGGGCGTTAGCGGTTCAAGCTGCCCCATTCGATCGGCTGGCCAGGGCTCTACCGGGGCAGAAGAACGGCAAAAATGGTCTTGTGGGGGGGACAGGTGCCGGTATTATGGCGCCATTCCACGAGGATGGTCTCCGTCCAGGGCCTAATGGAAAGTGTCCGATTGCATGGAGCAGCCGGACGAGGTCGAGCGCTGCGGGGTCTTCGAGGGCGACGAACTGCATCGAGGCCTGTTGGGCTGCACGGACCACGACAAGGTATACGCGATGCGCTTGGATTTTATGCCGGCTGTTGAAAGGGCCATCCTGCGAAGCATTGGTGAGTGCTACGTTATCGACTTTCAAGGTCTTATGCGCAGGCAGGATGTTTGCATTTGCGCGGACCGTGGACATCAGCGCGAGGAGGCATACATTTGAATCGTGATCCTTCCGACCCGCGGAAACCCGAGATGCGCCCCTCCGAGTCGGAGCCGCTGGGCCAGCGCACCAATGCCATCCGCTGGATCCAGAAGCTCATCGAGAACAAGGCTGCGCAGTTGCCCACCGCGTTCGAGACGCGCAGCGACTGGGAACAGATGCGCAACCACATCCGCGCCGAGTTGCCCCGCGTCATCGGCGTGCCGCGGTTCGGCCCGATGGGCCCGGCCCGCGTGCGCGGCGGCGCGCAGGTCGGCGAAGACGTCAACTGCCTTCGCGTCGACATCCACCTCGATGACGACTACGCGATCCCCGCGTTTCAGATCGAGCCGTTGACGCCGCCCGCCGAGCCGATGCCCGCGCTGTTGTGGAACCCCGGCTGGCCGGAAAGCAAATGGAAGCCCGCATATCAGCAGTTTGCCGTGCGCCTGGCGCGGCAGGGGTTCGTCGTCCTGCTGCTCGATCACGCGCCATTCGGCGAAACGACGCCGTACATAGGCGATCAGAAAAACCACTCGATGACGCTCGTGATGGGCGGCGGCCACCTGCTGGGCATCAGTCAGCTCGGTCTGCGCGCTGCGGAAACGATCCGGGGCGGCGAGTATCTGCGCAGCCTGCCGCAGGTCGATCCGCAGCGCGTCACCGTCGCCGGGCTGTGCCAAGGCGGGCAGGACACCTGGCTCAGCGCCGCTCTCGACGAGCGATTCAACGCCGCCGCAATCTTCTGCGCCTCGACCACCTACGCGGTCCACTTCGGCGAGATGGCATCCTACTTCTACAACGGGGACGTATCGCCCTTCCCGTTCGGCATCCTCAACGTCTGCGATATCCAGCACCTCTACGGCTGCATCGCGCCGCGGCCGCTGCTCGTACGCGCCAACCTCGGCGACACCTGGTGGCCGATCAGCGGCTACGACACCGTCCACCGGTTCACCCGCGATATTTATGGCCTCTACGGCGCCGAGAACCGCATTGACTTCCGCGCCGAAACGCACGAGCACAACCTGACCGGTCCGTTCGCCGACGCGCTCGAGCGCTTCATGCTCGGTCTGTCCCGTTGCGAAACTGACGCCATCAGCTTTTAGCCGCTGAACCTCCCCCTACGCATGGTTTTCGGCGTGAACCGCATGGCCAAACGCACTGACATCCACGTTGTTTCGACCGAGCTGTATTACCTGCCGGTCGAAACGCGCGTGCCGCTGAAGTTCGGGCCCGAGACGATGAATTGTGTCACCTGCGCGCGGGTGAAGGTCGAGGTAGCCGATCGGTCGGGCCGGCGTGCGATCGGTTGGGGCGAGACGCCGCTGAACGTGCAGTGGGTCTGGCCGTCGCACGCGATTTCTTATGCCGATCGGCTCAAACGACTGCGTCAGGCGTGTGAACGGCTGGCCGAGGCATGGGTGACGTTCGACGGCATCGGCCATCCGCTGGAGATCGGCTGGGACTTCCAGCAGCAAGTGCTGCCCGTCGTGGCCGGGCAGGCCGGCGGCCATGCCGACCGTGTGCCGTACCTGGCGGCTTTGGTCTGCTGCTCGCCGTTCGATCTGGCGGCGCACGACGCGTTCGGCAATCTGCTCGGATGCGGCGTGTATCAGACTTACGGACCGGACGCCCTAAACCGCGATCTTGCGGCGTTTCTGAAGCCGGCCGAGGACAGCGACGCTTGCTTCGAGAGACAGCACCCGCAGCAATACCTCGTCGGGCACCCGCCCAAGACGCTCGATGCCTGGCACCTCGTCGGCGCCGCCGACCCGCTCGATGAAAGCGAACTGACCGGTGATGAACCCAATGACGGCTACCCCGTGGTGTTGCCCGATTGGATCGCTCGCGACGGGCTTAAGTGTCTCAAGATCAAGCTGCGCGGTAACGATGACCAATGGGACTACGGTCGTCTCGCGGCCGTCGGCAAGATCGCGATGGCACATGATGTGCATTCGCTGAGCGCCGACTTCAACTGCACGGTGACCGATCCGCAGTACGTCAACGACGTGCTCGACCGGTTGCGTGACAACGAACCACGCGTTTACGAAATGCTGCTCTACGTCGAGCAGCCGTTTCCCTATGACCTTGAAGCGCATCAGATCGACGTGCACAGTGTTTCGGCGCGCAAGCCGCTTTTCATGGACGAAAGCGCTCACGACTGGCGGTTGATCCGGCTCGGCCGGTCGCTGGGCTGGTCGGGCGTGGCGCTCAAGACGTGCAAGACGCAGACGGGGGCGATCCTGTCGCTGTGCTGGGCGAAAGCGCACGGCATGCCGCTGATGGTGCAGGACCTGACCAACCCGATGCTCGCGCAGATACCGCACGTGCAACTCGCCGCCCATGCCGGCACCATCAAGGGCGTGGAAACCAACGCGATGCAGTTCTATCCCGAGGCGTCTCACGCTGAAGCGCAAATACACCCCAGACTTTACCGCCGGCGCAACGGCATCATCGATCTGAGCACGCTCGGCGACACCGGCTTCGGGTACCGCCTCGACGGGATTAGCAGACAGTTGCCCCCGGGGTTAACCTTTGAACGATGACGGCAACCACAGCAACCGACCTGCGGCAGACCATGGATGACCGGGGTTATGTCGTGTTGCACGGTTTTCTTGAAACGGAGGTGGTGGATGAGGTCCGCCGGGAACTGGCGTCAATGGTCGACGAGATCGCCAAGGGACTTGTCGCCATGGATTTCGCGGCGGACCCGCTGGAGGACGAGCCGTTCGAGACGCGCCTGGCACAATTGTTTAAGGGATGCGAGCAACTGGCGCCCATGATGCTTCGTCACAACTTGCAACGGGAGGGGTTCTATCCCCTGTTCTTTCACACGAAGTTCCTCGACGTCGTCGAGTTGTTTCTCGGCCCCGAGATTCGACTTTACCCAAATTATACGATCCGTCCCAAATTTCCCGACAGCGCACGCACGCAAGTGCTCTGGCACCAGGACGCGGCGTACACGGTGAACCGCGCCAAACGCACCGGCGACACGATCGGTCCGACAGAGCAGCTTTGCATGGTCAACGTGTGGACTTCGTTCGTGCCGGCCCGGGTCGAAAACGGGTGCATGCAGTTCATCCCCGGCACGCACAAACTCGGCGTCGTGCCATACGAATCACGCGAGCATTACCTCGAGATCGCCGACCGCGAACTGAAGCCGCGACTCGATCAGGCGGTGGACATCGAAACCGATCCGGGCGACGTCGTGCTGTTCAGCAATCTGCTGTTCCACCAGGGCATGGCCAACCGATCCGACGTTATTCGCTGGAGCGCCGATTGGCGTTATCAGGATGCGACGCAGCCTACGATGCGAAGCGAGCAGGGGCACCTGGCGCGCAGCGCGCTTCAACCGGACGAGGTCGTGACCAGCGCCCGGCAGTGGGCACAGCGTCGATTCACGTGATCATGGAGATGCGACATGCAGGCCTTTGATCGTCCTGTTCGTTTCGGCATCATCGGCTGCGGGCGCATGGCGCAAATCCATGCGCGCAACAGCCGATTCATCGCCGGCGCCGAGTTGGCGGCGTATGCTGATGTTGATCGGTCCCGCGCCGACTCGTTTATCGATCAATTCGGCGGCCGGTACGCATGCGATAATGCAAACCGCGTGATCGAAGACCCGCAGATCGACGCCGTGATCATCGCGATCGGCCCGCAAGGTCATGCGCAGGTCGGGCCCCGCGCCGCCCGGGCGGGCAAACACATCTTTATGGAAAAGCCGATCGCCCATGATTACGCCGCCGCGATGCGCATCGTCAGCGCCGTGCGCGAGGCGGGCATCAAATTTGTCATCGGTTTCTGCAATCGTCAGGC
Organism: Phycisphaerae bacterium; assembly: GCA_963577075.1. Taxonomy (GTDB): domain Bacteria; phylum Planctomycetota; class Phycisphaerae; order Phycisphaerales; family Phycisphaeraceae; genus CAUYYV01. Next base: position 4,151 of record CAUYYV010000019.1, on the reverse strand, counting down.
GCCGATCGTCCGCCGCGCCAAACGGCTTTGTCCGGATCCCGTGATCACTTATTGTCAATGTACGCAGAGCATTTCCGCCGACGCGTGCCACCGTATCGATCTGGCCGTGCACCTGTTTCACGAATCGTCTTTGCAGACGGTGTGCGCCGTCGGCGGACAGGACTTTCCCGGTTGCGAGCCGGAGCATGCCATCGACTGGTTTGCCGCCATGCTCCGCTTCGAGAACGGAAGCGTGTTCAACTACATTCATCACGGCGCGGCGGGCAACCCGCTGCTCAATAAGTATCACTTCCAACTGTTCGGCCGCGACAACACGTGCGTATACCTGGCGGACAAACACAAGGCGGTGCACCTGTGCGTCAACGACGAGGTGGTGCATAGCCTGGTCTTCGAGGGGCCCAACAGTTCACCGCGCACCGCCGAGCCGCGGTGCGATGTGCGCGGCGTACACGGCTACATGGGCCACATGGAGGAGTTGGAGTTGTTCGTTCGCATCGTTCGTGACGATCTCGACTCGCCGATGACGGCCGAGCAGGGCGCCTACGTCCTGGCGATCGAGCAGGCGATCATCGAAAGTGCGCAGACGGGCAAAGTCATCGACATGGCAGCGTACATGGCGAGACTCGATGAGGCGGCCAAGGCTGAGCAGGAGGTGGCGTCGTGAAACTATTCTATTTCTCCAAGGCGCCACGATGTGACAATGCCGATCAATTCATCGCGCTGGCCGAACGGTTCGGCGTGGCGGGGTTCGACCTGTGCGTGCGGCCCGGTTATCCGGTCGAGCCGGCCAATGCGTCACGGACGCTGCCGCCACTCGTCGATGCGCTCCGGCGCAGCGGGCTGGACGTGCCGCTGATCAGTGCGCCCACGAGCATGAACGATGCCGAAGACGCCGAGACGCAACAACTGATTGCCGCAGCCGGTGACGCCGGAGTCAGACTGGTCAAGATCGGATATTTCCGGCCGATCCGCCGCGATTATCGCCAGCAGGTAGACGACGCCCGCCGGCGGTTGGAGACATTTGGAAAATTCGGCCGCCGCTACGGCGTGCGCATCTGCTATCACACGCACTGTGGCTATCTCGGCTACGGCGCCGCGGCGCTGACGCACCTGCTCGACGGACAGGACCCGTCCCACTTGGGCGCCTACCTTGACACGGCGCACACCTGGCTGGCCGGCGAACCATGGGATGCCGCCATGGACATGGTCGAGCCTTATCTTGCCGCCGTCGCACTTAAGGACGCCACCCTAAAGCTGCAAGGCAAGGGGCGCAGCGGTAAACAGGTGCACTGTCCGCCCGCGCCGCAAGGCATGGTTGATTGGGACACTGTTTTTCCTGAACTGCACACGCGACGCTTTGTCGGCACCGTGAGTGTGCATGCAGAGTTTGAATCCATTGAGCCCGAGGCCGCATTCATCGATGCCGCCGCCGACCAGATTCGGTTTTTCTCAAAGTGCATGTCTGTAGAAGCCCACGCAGTTGTGCGTGGGGATGAGGCGTCGTAAGGCTTATACAATCGGAACCGGCGCCTCGGGTTGCGGGCGTACATCGGTGCCCACATGAATCGCGCTCGGAGACGATCGAACCGATAGTGATATTTGAGGTTGATGAAGCAGAGAGGACATCAATCATCCGGTGAAGGGTCGGTTCGGCGCGATCCTGGCGATGGGTCGGCACACCGTGACGGGGTCAAACCGGTCAACGTGTTGCTGCATGTGGCGGTGCTCGGGTGCGCCCGGCCACGTGGCTTGCGAGTTGATTTGTCGCTGTCAGATTCAGCAGTTATATTGCCGCCGTCACGAATCCATTGATTAGAACCGGATTTCATGAACTCGACCTGCCTGGTTTGCAGCGCTGCGATCGAACCGTTTCTGTCATTCGGCCGCATGCCGGTGGCCAACGGCTTTTTGTCCGAATCGGAGTTTGCTGACGAGTTTTTCTACGATCTGGCGGTAGGGTTCTGTGACCATTGCTCGATGGTTCAGCTTACGCAACCGGTCGAACGCGAGCGGCTATTTCATGACAACTACGCCTACTTTTCATCCATTTCAACACGGATGGCTGCGCACTTTGAAGAATTCGCCCGCTCCGTGACGTCGCAGTACCTTGCGACATCCGACCCTTTTGTCGTGGAGATCGGCAGCAACGACGGGATCATGCTGCGGCACTTCGCCGAGGCCCAGATCCGCCATTTGGGCATCGAGCCGTCGGCAAACGTCGCTCAGGTCGCGATCGACCGGGGGATCAATACGATCTGCAAGTTTTTCGATGCCGACCTTGCCCGGGAGATCGTAAATCGACACGGCCACGCCAATGCCATATTGGCCGCCAATGTGATGTGCCACATTGCCGATCTGCACACGGTGGCCGAAGGGATGCGTATCTTGCTGGGCAGACAGGGTATCGCCCAATTTGAGGACCCTTATCTGGGCAGTATCCTGGAGAAAACCGCCTACGATCAGATCTACGACGAGCATGTGTATTATTTCTCGATATCATCGGTACAGCGGCTGTTTTCCGATCACGGGCTCGAGCTAATCGACGTGGCCTCACAGTCGGTCCACGGCGGATCGATGCGGTACACGCTCGCCCCGCAAGGCGCGCGACCGGTGACGAACGCCGTGGTCGAGCAGCAGCGCCGTGAGGCCGCTTGGGGACTGGCGCGCGCGGAGACCTTCGACAAGTTCCGCGCAGCCGTCGAGCGATCGAGAGATCGGCTTTCCGAAGTGCTCCGCGAGGCGCACAAAAACGGAAAACGAGTCGTCGGTTACGGCGCGACGTCCAAGAGCACCACGGTGACGAACTACTGTGATTTGTCGCCGCAGCTGATCGAATTCATTAGCGACACGACGCCCGGCAAGCAGGGGAAATACAGCCCCGGAGTGCACGTTCTGGTCCGACCGTATGAAGCATTTGCGGCGAACTATCCCGAGTATGCGCTGCTGTTCGCCTGGAACCACGCCGAAGAAATCATGGCAAAGGAAAGGGATTTCACTGCTCGAGGAGGAAAATGGATTATGTATGTGCCGGAGGTCACGGTGGTGTGAACGATTCGATTCGCGGCGCTAAGTCGAGGTATCCGTTACCGCATTCGCCTCAGGCATCCCGAACGACGTGCGCTTCGTTGTGGATGCAGTCGCCGCGTTCTATAATGCGGTTTGAAGCGAACGAGGCGTGGCATTACGCCGGAATCCACAAAGCCCCTGCATGTGTCTACCGCGCATGATCCACGGTATCGCATTTAAAGAGCTCGATACCCATGATGACGAGCGGGGTTTTTTTCGCGAGGTCATACGTCACGACGATGCGATCTTTCACGACCGGTTTGGCCAGATGAGCCATTCGCTGGTCCAGACCGCTGTGATCAAGGCGTGGCACCTGCACCGCTTTCAGACCGATTGGTGGTACATCGCGAGCGGTCTGTTGCGCGTGGGGCTTTATGACACCCGCGAGGCGTCGCCGACCCGCCGGCAAACCATGGATTTCTTGATGGGCGACGGCCAGCCGGCGCGGCTGTTGAAGATCCCGCCCGGTGTGGCCCATGGTTATCGCGTTCTGGATGGTCCGGCACAGGTGATCTATATCACCTCCAACACCTACAACCCGGATGACGAACTGCGGATACCCGAAGACGATAACGAAATCGGCTTCGACTGGCAAAAGGACGTGAAAATTCCATGACCGAACGGGCGGAGCGGTCGAAGCAACCGATACGAGAAGACATTGCCGGCCGTTATGCAGGTAAACGGATCGTTGTGACCGGCGCATCGGGCTACCTCGCTTCGAATCTGATCCAGGCGCTACGACAAATCGATTGTCGAATTACGCGCGTCAGTCGTCGCAGCGAACTGCCGAAGGAGAACAGCTGTCGGGCAGCGCTCGACCATATTTGCGGTAACGTGGCAGACGCTGCTCTGTGGTTGCGGCTCGCCAATGACGCCGAAATAATCTTTCACTTCGCCGCACAGACAAGCGTGCCGGTGGCCGAACAGGATCCCCGCGGTGACTGGCGGGTGAACGTCGCTCCAGTACAACAGTTGCTGGCGGCATGCCAGGCAATCGGCCGCGCGCCTGCGGTTTTGCTTGCCGGCACCGTGACGCAGGCGGGCATCGCCGACCAGCTCCCCGTCAATGAAGATCTGCCGGACCG
>CAUYYV010000018.1:0-19900 GCA_963577075.1 Phycisphaerae bacterium | reverse complement strand
ACCGCCTTGGTTTTGGTGGTGATTCGCCGCACTACGTCGGCCGGGTCGAGCGTCAGTGTGGTTGGATCGATCTCGGCGAACACGACTTGCGCGCCCAGGCCCGTGACCGGTGTTACGGTCGGCCACCAGGTAAATGACGGGCAGATCACCTCATCATTCTTGTTCCGCCCGACGCCCAGCACCCACAGCGCCGTGCGGATCGCGGCCGTGCCGTTGACCATGCTCACGCAATGCAAGGCACGGGTGTAACGGGCAAACTCCTCCTCAAGCTGCATCGTGGGCTGGCGGTCGCCTAATCGGTTATCTTCGAGCAGTGCAACGATGCGCCGTATTGCCCGGGGTGATACCGCCGGGCGTTGCCCCGCGACCACTAGGTTGCCCGTGATCGTGCGTGGGCCACCGAACAGCGCCAAGGGTGTTGTTGTCTGTTTCGCCAACCTGAAATCCCGGCAGGATGATTCCGCCACCAAGCAAACCGGTCGGTTGGATGATACCGTTGAAAGGTGCGGCTTGCCCAATGCGAAAGATGGCCGGTGATGCTGCGACGCCTGATGCAACGCTGCAACCAGGTGAGCAGTGCTCGGCATTCACGAAGCCGCTGATGCGAGCCCGTTCGTCATCGCGTTGATTGAACGCGATCAACGTCTGAAAAACTGCGCCAGTGCGGGTGACGCGGGTGGCGAATATCATGTCCAGGACATGGGCAGGATCGACGACCTTTTCAGGGCCTTGGCGCGGTCTCGCTTCCGCAGCCGATTCCGCCTGGGCCCCGCCGAATACGAATACCTGGGTCGCAAGGGATCGGCCTCGATATTGGACCACGCCCGCCAGTTTGTCAGGCAACGGCTCGCGCCGGCGCAGCCCCGAAACGACGGCCGGCAAACCCCAATGCGAGGCCACCCCGTCTTCATCGCCCAACACGCCACCGCCACCTGCTGCCGATCCTGTCTGCACAAGTGGCACCACATCCCCACAGGCAAGCCGCTGACCGCACGGCAAATTGACCATATCATCGAGGTGATCGAATGCTGGCTCAATGCGCAACGGCAAATGCCGTCGGATGACACGGCAGACGCAAAAAACAGTGTTCGCAGTTATTTGCAATCAAGAAGGTGAAAGCGCGAATCGCATTTTTCACCCTGCGCCATCCCGCGGTGTGGGGCATCGTTGTGGGCGGTTCATCCCGCCGGTATTCAGGGTAATCATTGAAGCATCCCGGTGCTTGATATCGACTCGTTCGCGGTGGCAGGGCCGTATGCCTTTACCGCTGTTGCCGTGGGCTGTTAATATGTTTGACCATTGCGGGCGACTGTTCTTCCGAATCGGGCGCAAGTGAAGCCCCGAGAGTTTCGCAACCAGCCGTGTGGAGTAAACCCGTTTCAGATCCAGCGTTGTTGCCATCGAACGATGCGGATGTCACGGACGCCATCTGGAGGCCCGGACCGCGCGAGCTGGAGCGATCGAACATCAGTGCGGCGCTGCGCGACCGCGGGTTCGAGTCCTACAACGGCTTGTATCGCTGGTCGATCGATGATCCCGAGGGTTTTTGGGGTTACGTTGTCAATACCCTGGGCATCCGCTTTGCCGAGCGGCCGCACCGGATCCTAGATGACAGTGGTGGGCCGGCCAACGCTGTATGGCTGCCCGGCGGGCGGATGAATATCGCTGAAAGTTGCTTCCAGGCGGACGCGCTCGCGCTCGCGCTCGTGTGGGCGGGGTCGGACGGTGAGTTGCACAGGGTGAGTTACGGTGAACTTCGCCGGCTGGCCAACCGTGTTGCCCACGGGTTGCAACGGCTGGGGCTGCAGCCGGGAGACGGCGTCGCGGTGTTCATGCCCATGACGGCCCGGTCGGTGGCGATCTACCTGGGCATCGTGCTGGCTGGCTGCGTGGTTGTTTCGATCGCGGACAGTTTCTCGGCCGAGCAGATCCAAACGCGCCTGCGGATCGGCCGCTCCGCGGCCGTATTTACTGTTTCGTCCATCCTCCGCGCCAGCAAACGCTTGGCGATCTATGAACGGCTCGTCGCTGCGGACGGCCCCCGCACCATTCTCGCCGACGATAGTGACATCACGCTGCGTAACGGCGACCTGTATTGGAGTGGTTTTCTAAGTGACGATGACGCTGGCACCGTCACGCACGCTTCCCCCGATGCGCCGATCAACGTGTTGTTTTCGTCGGGCACCACCGGCGATCCCAAGGCCATCCCTTGGGACCACACCACGCCGATCAAGGTCGCCTGCGACGGCTTGTTTCATCACGACATTCACCCGGGCGACGTCGTGGCGTGGCCGACCAGTCTCGGCTGGATGATGGGACCGTGGCTGGTCTTTGCGGCACTGATCAACCGCGGCAGCATAGCCTTGTATGACGGATCGCCGCTGGAGCCGGGTTTCGGCCGGTTTATCCAGGACGCGCGCGTCACCATGCTGGGGGTCGTGCCAAGCCTGGTCCGCCAGTGGCGCAAGGACGGTTGCATCGACGGGCTGAACTGGTCGGCGATCCGCGCATTCAGTTCCACGGGTGAGTGCTCCAACCGTGATGACATGCGGTTTCTCAGCGGGCTGGCCGGCGGCAAACCGATCATCGAATACTGCGGCGGTACCGAGATTGGTGGTGGTTACATCACTAGCACGGTCGTTCAGCCGAACGTGGCTGGCGCTTTTAGCACCCCGGCGCTGGGAAGCACGTGGGTCATCCTAGACAATGATGGCCGGCCGGCGAGCGAAGGCGAGCTGTATCTACTGCCGCCCGCGATGGGGTTGTCACGTCGGCTGCTCAACGGCGATCATCATGAGGTCTATTTTGCCGACACGCCGGTCGGTCCTGGCGGCCGAACGTTGCGCCGTCACGGCGACGTCATGCTGCGGATGCTCAACGGGTACTACAGGGCGCTGGGCCGCGCCGATGACACGATGAACATCGGGGGCATCAAGGTCAGTGCGGTCGAGATCGAGCAAGCGTTGACCGGTGTGGGCGAGGTGCGCGAGGTCGCGGCCGTTGCCGTGCTCCCGCCGCAAGGCGGCCCAAGTCGGCTTGTTATCTGCGCCGCGGTGGCCGAGCCGGGCCATGTCGATGCGCAACGGCTTAAAAACGACATGCAGCAGGCGATCAAGTCGAGGCTGAACCCGTTGTTCAGGATTGATGATTTGTACCTCCTCGAGGATCTGCCGCGCACTGCATCAAACAAGATACTTCGCCGCGTGTTGAGGAAGGACTACGAGGCCCGAGATCGGGGCGCCTGCGATGCCTGAGCGTGGCGACGACCAACAATTCGGCTGATCGAGGCATCGAATCTCGCCTGATCGCACGCGTTTATACAACGCGGTCCTGATGGGAATGACTTGGTGCAGAGAAGAGCGTGTCGACGTATTGATTTTCATGAATCCGCTTGTTTTCCGCCGGACAACTTGTATGTTGGGATGCCTGCACAGAATACACCGAAGAGAAAGAGCCATGACACCGCAAACACTTGAATTGAAAAAATTGGCGCCTCATTGCGGTGCCGAGGTGCATGGGGTCGACTTGTCGCAACCGCTCGACGAGGGCACCGTCGATACGCTCAAGAGCGCGATCGCCGAGAACTGCGTGCTGTTTTTTCGCGACCAGACGATGACGTTTCAGCAGCACAAGGCACTGGGACGGCATTTCGGCGAGTTGCATGTTCATCCCGCCTGGCCGCGCATCGTCGAGGGTCATCCGGAAATCATGGAGATTTACTCCGACAAGAACAGCAAGCACATTGCCGGTGAGGATTGGCACTCGGATGTTTCCTGCGATCCACAGCCGCCGCTCGGCACGATTATGTACATGCTCGAGGTGCCGCCGGTGGGCGGCGACACGTTGTTTGCAAGCATGTACGCGGCCTTCGAAGCGTTGTCAGCACCGATGCAGCGATTCCTCGAGGGGATGACCGCCGTGCACGATGGTGAACACTTCTACCGTGGTCGCTACGATGACGCGCAGGAAGAAGGCAAAACGTACCCGCGAACCGAGCATCCGGTGGTGCGTACACATCCGGTGAGCGGCCGCAAGGCGCTGTTCGTCAGCCGCACCTTCACCACCCACATCGTTCAACTCGCGAAGCGCGAGAGCCACGCGATGCTCCAAATGATTTTCGCACATCTCGAAAGGCCGCAGTTCCAGTGCCGATTCCAGTGGAAGCCGGGCTCGGTCGCGTTCTGGGACAATCGTTGCGCCCAACATAACGCGCTGTGGGATTACTATCCGCACAGTCGGCGCGCCCTGCGCGTGACCATCAAGGGCGATACACCGGTCTATCGCCACTGATCCGTGATGTTCAACCATTCGCCCAGCCGTTGTGGGGGTGGATATTCACGATCGACAGTTCCTCGTGCAGGTCGCGTTGAACGGACCTTGGCCCATGCGGCAGACGATTTTATCGCAGGTTCTGTTAGAATGCCGGTTCGTTGCAGGTTTCACCAACGGCCGCGACCTTTTACGACGGAGCCACACCTCCTGATGGACCCCGGTGGCAGCATGACGTTTCAGCGGTTCGGCAGGACGCATCACCTGCGCCTTGCAGACGCCGGTGATCTGCGGCACGTCATTGATCTTGACGAGGCGCACTGGGTCGCCACGAGCGCGCCGGTTGATACGCTGCGTGGCGATGCGGCGTTTCTGTCGCTGGTCGATGCCGACGGCTGTGGTCGCATCCGCGCCTCGGAGTTGAAGCAGGCGATCGCCTGGCTGCTCGCACACCTTCGCGATACGACCGGGATCGCGCAGCGCAGCACGGACCTTCGGATTGACGCGATCAGCTTGGACGGCGACGAGGGCCGGCTGATTCACCAGTTGGCCCAGAAGATGCTTGCGTCGCTGGGCGCCGCGGAGGCCGGCCGCATCAGCCTCGATCAGATCCGCCAGATCAAGTCACGGGTGGAGAACATGGCGGTCAGCGAAGCGGGTGTCGCCCTGCCGCAGGCCACGGATGACCCGGACGTGCGCCGGTTCATGGCAGACGTTATCGCGATCACCGCCGGTGCGCCGCACCCGAGTGGCCAGCCGGGGGTCGGCTCAGCCCAGATCGACCGATTCGTTGCTCAGGTCAAGGCCTATCTCGACTGGCAGGCCCGCGGCACTTCGCCGGACGATGCCGCGTCGTCCGAACTGCTGCCCCTGGGCGCCCGGACCGGCGATGCCTACGGACTGCTCGTGAAGATGCGCGAGAAGGTGGACCAATATTTCGGTCAATGCGAAGCGGTGGCGTTCAACGAACAGCTGGCGTCGCGCATTCCGCCGGGTGACGCGGATTTTCACCAGGCGGACATGAACGACCCCGAGTCGATCCGCGCCCTGATTCGCCAGGCGCCGCTGGCGCCGCCGCGGCCTGATCGGACGCTCGACCTGAACGATTCAATCAACCACCACTACGCGGCGGCATTGGACGAGCTGCGCACCGGCGTACTCGAACCGGCTCTCGGTGCGCCGGTTTTGCAGCTGACCGAATCGCAATGGCGCCAGATCAAGTCGCAGTTTGCGCCGTACGAGGCTTGGCTAAGCTCGAAGCCGTCCGACGCCGTGGCCGCTTTGGACCGTGAAAAGCTCGAAGCCTATTGCGAGCCGGCGCCGGCAGACGCCGCCCGGGCCCTGATCAATAGGAGCCATGAAACCGCGTTCCAACTGGACAAAATCCGCATCGTGGAAAAGCTGGCGCTGTACCAGGCGCACATGCTCGACTTGGCCAACAACTACGTCAGCTTCCCCGCCCTTTACGATGTCGATGACCGCGCGATGTTCGAGATGGGCACGTTGGTGATGGATGGGCGGCGATTCAATCTGGCGATGAAGGCCGCCAATCGCGCTGAGCACGCAAAGGTCGCACGAGGCAGCAACATGTTCGTCCTGTACGTGAAGCTGATCCGCAAGGGCAGTACCGCCCTGACGGAGATGGCGATTCCGGTCACCTCGGGCGGAAAGGGCAACCTGGTGGTGGGCAAGCGTGGCATCTTCGAGGACGTGGACGGGCTGCAATGGGATGCGCAAGTCGTGCAGATGATCGAAAACCCGATCGGCCTGGGCGAGGCGATCACCGCGCCGTTCAAACGGATCGGCAAGTTGGTCGGCGCCAAGGTCGAGCAGATCACCGGCACGGCGGAAAAAGGCCTCGACCAGGCGACGCAGCAGGCGATTGGCCGGGTTGAGGACGGGTCGAAAGGCGCCGCTCCCGCCCAAGTTGCGGCCCAGCAGCAACAGCAGGTGGCCCAGACTCGAGGCGTCATGGCCGGCGGCGTGCTCGCCGGTGGGGGCTTGGCCCTGGCGGCAGTCGGGTCGGCGCTGGCCTACATTGGTGCGATCGTCACCGAGCATGGGTTCACGGTCCTGCTGATCGTCGGCGGCGGCGTGCTGGCCGTGATCGTGCCCAGCGTGCTGCTGTCCTACCGCAAACTGCGCCGACGCGACCTCAGCGCGATCCTCGAGGGCGCCGGCTGGGCCATCAACGCGCGCATGCGATTGACCCGCGCGCAGAGTGTTCAGTTCACCCGGCGCCCGGCGTACCCGCCCAGCGCACGCGGTGTGCGCAACCGGCGCTACTGGCTTATCACCATCATTGCCCTTATCTGTGCCGCCGCTGTCGCGCACGGCGCATACCGCGCATGGCAGACCCTGCAGGCAACGAACCAGTCGCTCAAGACACCCGCGAAACAAATGAATGACGGTGATGATAAGGGCCCATCTGCAGCCCAAGGCACGAAAGACATTGAGGAATAAGTTGCCCTGGCACGCTTATGCGAGCCGGTGATGGCCGGGTCGATGCTCAAGTTGTCTTATTCTAGGTCTACGGATTGTTTGTAATGCGGGACGATGGTATCGATCTCGAGTTCTGATTTGACGGCCTTGGCCAGCGTGGTGGCGGCATCCTCTTCCCCGTGCGTCAGGAACACCTGCCGGGGCGGCTTCTTGAAATGGCCCAGCCAGCGCAGCAGGTCGTCGCGGTCGCCGTGCGCGCTGAAGCCGTGGATCTGGTCAATGTCGGCGCGGACGGTGTATTGCCGCCCGTGGATGCGCAACTCGGGTCGGCCGTCGAGAATCAGTCGCCCGAGGGTGCCGCCGGCCTGGTAACCGACGAACAGGATCGTCGAATCGGGCCTCGAGATGTTGGCGCGCAGGTGGTGCTTGATGCGCCCGGCGGTGCACATGCCCGAGGCCGACATGATGATGCACGGGCCGCGCACCGTGTTGATTGCTTTTGATTCATCCACGCTGCGCACGAGCTTGAGCCCGGGGTAACGCAGCGGCGGCGTGCCCTGCTCGAAAAGCTGTCGCGCCTGTTCGTCCAAGTACCCTCGAAGGTCGCGGAATACCTGCGTTACGTCCACGGCCATCGGGCTGTCGAGAAAGATCGGCAGGTCGACGATGCGGTCTTTATGGACTAGCCGGCCGATGTGGTAGATCAGTTCCTGGGCGCGTTCGATGGCGAATGTGGGGATCACCACGTTGCCCCCCCGCTTGGCGGTGCGGTTGATCACGTCGGCGAGTTGCGTCTGCGGGTCGGGGCCGTCGCGGTGGGTGCGGTCGCCGTAGGTCGATTCCATGATGACGTAATCGGCCTGTTCGAGCAGCGTTGGATCGCCGATCAGCGGCTTGTCCCACTGGCCCAGGTCGCCGGAGAACACGATACGGCGCGCCTCACCGTTTTCGCTGACCTCGAGCACCACGATCGCCGAGCCGAGGATGTGGCCCGCTTCGTAAAACGTGGCCGCGACGTGATCGCCCAGCTCGATCCGCTTACCGTAGCCGACGGCTTTGAGCAGCGACACCGCTTTCTGCGCATCTTCGGTGGTGTAGAGCGGCACGATCGGGCGGGGGCCCCGCCGGCCTTCCTTGCGATGACGCTTCTGTTTGTACTTGGCGTCCTCCTGTTGAATCTTGGCCGAGTCGAGCATGACGATTTCGGCGAGCCGCGCGGTCGGCTCCGTACAAATGATCGATGCGTTCAGCCCGCTATGCACCAGCCGGGGCACCAGGCCCGTGTGGTCGAGATGAGCGTGCGTCAGCAGCAGGTAATCGATAGTGTCCGGATCAAACGGCGGCGGCTCCCAGTTACGCTCGAGTACGCGGCGCTCCTGGAACAGCCCGCAATCGATCACGATACGAAGCCCGCCCGCGTCCAACAGGTAACGCGAGCCGGTGACCTGACGATTGGCGCCGAGAAACTGTAATCGCATCAATTCACCTTTCGACCTGCTTAATCATCTTGATCGTATCGGCCTCGCCGCGTGTGTGCGAATCAGGCTTCCCCATCGTATTGGGCGAGCAATCTGCCGATGACCTTGATCTGGTCATTTGACAAAGTCGGTAGTGGCGCGCGCAGCGTGGGCGTCTCGAAGAGTCTTCGGAGATGGGCAATGGCATGGAACGGCTCGATCCCCCACGCCGTGCCCGCCACCTGGCGGATCCGTTGCACCGTGTCGAGGGCGCGGCGCAGGATTACCTGAGCACCTTCGGCATCACCACTGGCCAGTCGTGCGTGAAAGTGCAGTTCCTGGGCAACGTCGAGGTGGGCGATAAGCGACAGCTCCGCCTGACCGGGAAGATGATGGATCTGAACGTACCGCTCGGGCATGCCGGGCCCGACGATGTTGAATCGATCCCCGAACCGATCGATCATCGCCTTGCGTGCTTCGAGGTTACCCGTATCGTCCTTGAGCCCGATGATCTGAGGACACTGGGCCACCCTGTGCCAGTCGTCCAGGTTCATCCACGCCAGCCCACCCCAACGCCGATCGAATTCAACGGATACCTGGAATCCGAAGATCGGCATCGCCGTGCATTGGCAGCATCGAGTCAGCAGATCGACGTAGATCTGCGGCTTGGGTGCGAAATATCCGGGGAAGACGAACACGCCGTCGACGCCGTGCTTTTCGAGCGAGCGTACAAGGTCGTATGTCTCGGGTGGCGAATCGCCGCGCGTCGTCGCCAGCACTATCGCGCGGTCGCCGGCGATCTGCTTCACCTCGGCGGAGACCTTGAGCACTTCGTCGGCGGTCAGCACGCAGGTGCTGCTGACCATCGGTGAAAAAGCGAGTACGCCTAAGGGAGCGCAGACGAGATGTTCTACGTATCGCGCCAACGATGTGAAATCGATCGCACCGTCGTCACGAAACGGCGTGAGCAATCCCATCACCGGACCGTGAACCTGCGCTTTGACTGTTTCGCAATCGACCATTTGGATCGCCAGAAAACGGTGTCAATTGGCACTCTGCGCCGAACAACCGCGTGCGGCGCGCAGCACATTATGATATACTACCGTCCCATAAGCATACCGTTTTTTAAAGGGGCGCATTTCGATGAAGATTGCCACGATCAACACGAACCGCGGCGTGATCCGCATCCGCATGCACGATGACAAGACGCCCAACACATGCGCGAACTTCGAGAAACTGGCGTCGCAGAACTTCTACGACGGGCTGAAGTTCCACCGGGTGCTCGCGGACTTCATGATCCAGGGCGGCTGCCCGGAGGGCACGGGCACCGGCGGGCCGGGCTATCAGTTTGAAGATGAGTTCGACGCGGACCTCAAGCACGACGGCCCGGGCGTGTTGTCCATGGCCAACTCGGGGCCGAACACGAACGGCTCACAGTTTTTCATCACCCACCTCGCCACGCCGCACCTCGACGGCAAGCACTCCGTCTTCGGTCGCGTGATCGAGGGCCAGGACGTCGTCGACTCGATCCGTAAGGACGACGTGATGGAGTCGGTCACGGTGGCAGAGCAATAGCGGCCCCGCACGGCTGCCCGCCGGGCGTAGGCATCGCGCCGGCATCATTTTTGGGTATCGAGACGCAGCGTTCGAGCGGCGGTTTGATGCTTACTGCGGATTCGCATCGGCGACGGCTTGATCATCGGTTTTGGCGAACTCAATCGGTTGCTGTGCTTCGAACTGCACGATGGCGCGGTCGAGCCGGTCGAGAAAGAACTTGCGGATGATCTCGTTGGAAACCTGCTCGGCAAATTGGCGTGGTGTGCGGCCATCGCGGGACCTGGCTGTCGGATCGGCGCCGCGGCTGAGCAGCGCCCCAAATGTCTCGCCGTTGCTGTGAGCGATCGACCATTGCAGCGGCGTCCAGCCGTTTTCCTCGTCCTGCCATTCGATACGTTCTGGGTGCCACTGCACGATCAACTTCGTGGTGACGATGTCGTTGCGCTGTGCCGCTTGCCAGATCGTCCCGCGCGAGCAGCCGCCCATCGCCACGACCATGGCGATTACAGCCACCGTCATCCAAGGTTTGTACATGATCGTTTCTCCGTCAGAGGTTGGGTGCCTGCCGGTTGCGATGTGAATTCGCACTCGAAGCAGAGCGTGGGCCTGAGATCCTCCATCGGTGCGATCAGGGCCCGACATGATCGCGGTTATCGGTTCGATCCCGAAACGCGGTCCGTTCGTGAGGCCTGTGTCGAAAGCCCCGGTTGGCGTGGTGGCCCTGATTGCTGAAAGGAGGTGAGGTACATAGCATCAAGTACCGACTGATACCGGTTGACACGAAAGGAAACGTGATGGGCATGCGCGAATGGATGAACGATAACTCTGCAGTGGCGATGATCGTCGCAGCGGTCGGCCGCGGGGCACCCGCTCGACCACCATGTCGATAGCCCGCTGAGACGTTCTCCGGCATGATTCAGCGTCCCGCCAGCCGGTTGGATTGCTCGAAAGATGTATCAATCCTATGATGCGCGCCGCGACCCGGCCGCACACACAAGACATCCGTGCCAGCCGTGATCGACGCGAAAGGAATGACAATGGGCGCGCGTGAATGGCTGAACGAGAACTCTGCTGTGCCGATGATCACCGCAGCGGTCATCTTGATCGTAGCCTTGGTGATCGTGCTGGCAACATTCGGTGGCGGCGAAGACGTCAACGAAGAACCGACCCTGGGCCAATTCTTCCTGGACCTCACGACGAACGAGTCGTTTGTGGCTCCGCCTGGTGCGGCGCCGCCGATTGATACTCCCGGTGGCAGCAAGGATGCGGGCGTCCGCGCGATTTACCTGACCTGTGACGGGTGCGGCGACCGCTACCTGGGATGGCTTGAGCGGTACACGCCGGAAGCGAAACAGCTTTACCTGGACACCGTCGAGCAAAACAAGACGCGAGAGATACAGCTTCCGACGGAAATGGTCGTGAGGCAGAGCTTACCCAAAGGGCTTCAAGTCCGCGGCCCGGATGGGGGTAAATGGGTCGCGCAAAGCAGCGGGCAAGGCCAAGAGATTACCAGCAGTGCCCGCAACAGGTGTGGCGAAAGACCGGCCCAGCCGTGCGATCCCTCAGATTAGCCGCATCCAGCAAACCGTGGCGGCTGGGTCCACAAGGTGGCTGACGCGCCAACCCCGTACGCCTCTTTAAGGTTCAACCGGCCAATAAGGACGAAAGCCGCTGTGCCACCAGAACGGATTGCCTTCCGTCCATAGTTCTTCAAAAATCTTCGGCTCATCGTGCTCGTCAAAGTCGTAAACGGATATGTTTCCCGGGCCCGGCCAATAAGGACGCTCGCCCTTGTAAGTGCCCGCCATTGTCGTGACACTTCCATCGATCATGACCAGATTAGACGTACCTAGGTGACGGAACTTCATGTCGCCATAGGCCGTCGTGAGGGGGGACAGGGTAAAATCGCCGTACCAGCTTTGCTCGACGTTGCCGCCAAAAACGCCCGAATCATAGATGATGGGGCTGGATGAAGGGTACGCCACGCGATCCCAATTGACCCACCTCGAAGGAAGCGTAGCGTGGTTACTGGGGGTCAAATTGCAGCTGTTACCACCATCTCTCCAGGCGGTGCTGGCCACCCACCCGTTCATGTGGTAACCACGCGTCGAGTTGACGGCATAGATATCCTTGGCGGTGGGACAAGCCTCCTGGTTCTGGTCGGTGCTGCCCATGTACTGGCCCAATGTCCCATCGAAAAACCAATATTGACCCCAGCCGCCGCACCCGTTGGTCGGGTTAAAATCTTTGTAAAGAGCCGGTGGAATTATTCGTCGATAATCGTCGGCATAATAGACCACCGTCATTCCCCACGAACGAAGGATCGACGCGCACTGTACGCCTCGAGCCATCTCCTTGGATCGCTTGACCGCCGGCAGCAGCAGGGCAATCAGAAGTGCGATGATTGAAATCACGACCAGCAATTCGATCAGGGTAAAACCCGGCCGCGTTAGGGTTGGTGGTTTCGACTTGAACATCACATAAACCTCCAAATATTTATCAGGTCAATACCGAAACCCAAACTACTAATAATTATAGTCCCGTTCCCCCGCACGGGACAACTTATTACGCCAAGCCCGCCATCGCCGCGGTTACTGGTGTATCGGCGCATGTCGCGGCCGGACCCCGGTATCCTAGCGTTCGCGCCCGTATCCATGATCGACTGACTACGGAATGCCCGCCTGGCATCGTCGCGCCGGTGCGCCGTCGTGGCATGGCGCCGCTCTGATCAACGCCATACCCTTGGCGCTGGAGGCGGGCTGCCAGTCGATCTGATCGGGATCACTGCGCAACAGGCCGTGTTGGCGGATGCTCATCGTCTGCTTGTGCAGATCGTCGTCATTGGGAGACCCGGCCAGGGCATGGTGGTGTCGCTCGAGGCCGGCCTTGCCCTCGGCGGTGTATTTCTCGATGTAGGCAACTCGCCACTTCGACTCATCGTTGCAACCGCCGCAGCCGAAGACGACCGCCGACACCGCCGTACCACCCGAGGGTGCCTCAATCGGCGGCACGAGACGGGAGTTGGCCTTGAACAGCTTGCGATCACCCAGATCAAAAAACCAGGCATAAACGACCCGCCCGGGATCCACCGTCTCAACATCGTCGCTGAACTGGGACACAGCCGTGATCAGCGCCGTGATCGCAATCATTGCGCAAACGACCGATACCGGCACCATGTAGTCTTTGAGCTTCTGGCGTATGTTCCCGGCCATGGGTTGGTTCCTTGGGGCGCCGACGATACGGGCAACAAGCTGTCGTGACGGCCCGCTGCACTTGCGAATGACGGGCCCGCCCCGAGCGATAACACCACCGCCAACCGATATCGTCAGTAGATGCGGTACGGGTCCTTCGGGTAGTGCCAGTAATAAGGCTGGCCCTCGGCGTACAGGTGCTCGAACACGCGAGGGTCGTCGTAGGGCGGCGAAACTTCACCGGTGTAGGTCCCCTGGATCATCTCGACGTGGGCGTCGAGCATGGCGATGTTCATATAGCTGTCGTGCCGGAACTTGACGTCGTTGTAGCTGTACTGTTGGCTCGGATCGCCAAGCATGCCTCCGTATATGGCGCCGCCCCAGTTTGCGGCGTCGTAAATGAACGGCGTTTTCGACATGCGCGTGATCCGGGAATACTGAATGAAAATATCAAGATAGTCCGTAGCTGGGCCGGGATTATGGGGTAAACGGTGGTGCGGGATATTGGCATAGCACTGCGAGGCGACATTGTTGTTCGTGTGGTAGCCGGGATAATTGCCGTAGGCTCCTTTGGCGAGGGACCGCGACGGACAGTTCAGCCCGCGGTCCCGCGTGGTCAGTGTGGCGTATTCTTCAAGCGGCCCGTCGTACCAGGCGCCCGTCCAGTTGCTCGGGCCGTCCACATACACGGAATAGGGCATGATGCCGTTGTTTTCCTGCTGATACATGACCACCGCGTTGATCCATTGCTTCAGATTCGATTGGCACTGGATCGTGCGCACCTGCTTCTTGCCTCTCTTGATGGCTGGGAGCAGGATCGCGATCAGTATCGAGATAATCGTGATGACCACCAGCATTTCTATGAGTGTAAATGCGCGGCCCGCTACCCGGAAAATAATTTTTTGGTCCGAGCGCATAGCAGACCTCCACCGATCGATAAGCTGGCTCCCCCATCGCGTTCCATTTTATAATGGTACATGTCGTCGTGGCTGAAATCAACATCGCGGTTAGAATAGGCCTGTACGCTGCGGCCGCGGGATTACCGAATGGGAACGTACCACCCATAAGGGCGACACGCACACCCTCTAAGGAAGAACCATGTACATCGTCATCGCACCATTGCAGATCAAACCCGGGTTCATGGACAGGTTCCTCGCGGAAATCATCGCCGACGCGCGTGGATCGATGGACAATGAGCCGGGTTGTCTGCGGTTCGACGTCGTCGCCGATCCCGCTGACGCCAACCGAATCTGGCTTTACGAGGTCTACAAGGACGAACCGGCATTCCAGCAACACACGAAGACGCCGCACTTTATCAAGTGGCGTGATACGACCAAGGATTGGCTCGATGAGGCGCCGCTGACGCCGGTGATCGGTTGTACGAATATCTGGCCCGGTGACGAGCAATGGAAATAGCGACGCAGCTTGGAAAGCGTGTGGGATAAGTGGTCCGGGGAACCTCAAGGAAACCTTGCTGATTTCGCCTCACTACCCCATGAATTGGATCTGCAGTCTCATCGGTGGATTTTCAGGGTGGTTGTTCGCAGAATTCATTACCCTTGCGGATCGAGCTTGAGGGCCGCGGAGTTGATGCAGTGGCGCATGCCGGTGGGAGCGGGCCCGTCGTTGAAGACGTGTCCCAGGTGGGCGCCGCATCGGCTGCACGTCGCCTCGGTGCGCACCATGCCGTGGCTCGAGTCGCTTTCGGTGTCGACCGCGTCATCGGCGACCGGCTGGCAAAAACTGGGCCAACCGGTGCCAGAATCAAACTTGGCCGACGAGGCGTACAGCTGTTGGCCGCAGCAGATGCAGGCATAAGTGCCCGGCGTCTTCGAGTCATGGTACTCGCCGGTAAAGGCCGGCTCGGTGCCCTTCTGCCTAGCGATCCGAAACTGCTCGGGAGTCAACTGGCGGCGCCATTCGTCGTCTGTTTTCTCGATCTTGTCGGGCATCGTGTCGGCTCCGCTATTTCGGGTTGTCGCCATCTCGGGTCGGATTAATCGTCGTTGTCGGCGAACAGGCGTTTGGCGCCGAGCCCGGCCGATTTCTCGTGTTCGGTGACGGTGGCCAGTGCCTCGGCGGTTTTCATGTCGTCGGGCCGAGTGATTTTGACGTTCGTCGATTCGCCGTCGACGACCCACACCGTCTCGCCGAGTTGCTCGACGAGCATCGCGTCATCGGTAATCAGCGTGGTCTCGGCGGCGTTGGCGAGATTCGCGTAAGCGCGCCGCAGCAGGTCAACGGCAAACACCTGCGGCGTCTGCACCTCGACGAAGTCGCGGCGGTCAATCGTTTCGAGCACACGTGCCGGGCTCATGTCGGGCTTGCCAGCGTTGCCGAAGATCGCATCGAGCGGGTCGGCGGGTTGGGTGCCGGCCGCCTCGTCGTCGGTCGTGACTTTCTTGAGCGTGGCGGTGACAGGTACGGCCGGGATGACCGCGTCGACTCGAGCGGCCGCATCGAACATGCGATTGACCAACGCCGCGCTGGCCAGCGGTCGGGCCGCGTCGTGCACGGCCACGTGTGTACAATCGTCCGTGACCGTTTCGAGTGCCTTGAGCACCGTCTCCCACCGTTCCTTCTTGCCGCCGGGGACGATTTTCACGTTGTGAAATGCCAACTTGTCGCCCCAACGAACCTGAAAATCGCTGATCTCCCCCGGATTGACGGCCAGAATGATCTGGGCAACACGTGGGTTGTGCAAGAATATTTCAATCGCGCGGAGGAACACCGGCTTGCCGGCAAGGTCCTGCTCGATCTTGCTCTTGCCGCCCAACGTTACGGCGGCGTCATTAAATCGTGTGCCCGACCCGGCGGCGGGTATGATCACGGCAACTTGCATCGTCATGGTTTACGATCCGTGTCCTGATGATCCGGACTTGCAAAATCTGTGTGAGTATCATACATCACGTGGTACGAGGCTGGAGGCGCAGGGAGTGATGGCCCATGAGTCGCGGCATTAATCGTCCGAACGTGCTGATGATCTGCGTGGATCACTGGGGCGGGCTTCTCACCCGGCCGGCGGGTCATCCGGTGATCATGACGCCGACCATCGCGCAACTTGCCCGCTGCGGCGTGCAGTTTACCCGCGCCTATTCGGCCTGCCCCGTGTGCATCCCCGCGCGGCGGACGCTGATGACCGGTCAGACCCCACGCACCCACGGCGACCGCATCTTTAACGAAACGCTCGAGATGCCCGATGTGCCCACGGTGGCGCAGTGCTTTCGGGACGCGGGCTATCAGGCCCATGCGGTGGGCAAACTGCATGTCCATCCGCAGCGAGATCGCGTCGGGTTCGACGAAGTGATCCTCAACGAGGAGGGCCGGCATCATCTGGGCGATCGCAGCGCCGACGATTGGGAGATGTTCCTGGCCGACCAGGGCCATCCGGGCCAGGAGTATTCGCATGGTCTGAACAGCAATGACTACTTAACGTGTGCCTGGCCGTTTCCCGATCACTGCCACCCGACGAATTGGGCAGCATCACAGATGTCCCGAATGATGCACCGCCGCGACCCACGCAAGCCGGCGTTCTGGTATTTATCATTCGTCGGTCCGCACCCGCCCGTCTGGCCGCTGCAAACATATATGGATCAATATCGCGACGTCGAGATGGACTCGCCGGTGTACGGTGACTGGTCGTCGAGCTACGACGCGTTGCCCTTCGGCGCCAGGCCCAAGGTGGACCGTTTTGTCATGCGCGACGCGCCCGGGCATGAGCAGGACCTGGGCCGGCGTGCGTTTTATGCAACGATTACGCATATCGACCACCAAATCCGTGTGGTGATCGGCTACCTGCGCGAGCAGGGGCTGATGGACAACACGATCATCTGCTTTACCGCCGACCACGGCGACATGCTTGGCGACCACCACCTTTGGGCCAAGAGGGTGATGTACGAAAAGTCGGCGCGTGTGCCGCTCGTACTCGTGCCAACCACAGACGACGATCGCCTGACACCTGGCGGCGAGGACGACCGATTGGTCGAGTTGCGCGACGTCATGCCCACCCTGCTCGACCTGTGCGGCCTTGATGTGCCCGACACGGTCGAGGGAGTGTCACTGATCGGTACACAGCGCCGTGATCATCTCTACGGCGAGTGCGGGGAGGCGGAGCAAGCCACACGCATGATGCGCGATGAACGATACAAACTTGTCTACTATCCCGTCGGTAACGTGTTCCAGCTTTTCGACGTCGACCACGATCCCCTAGAGCAACGCAACCTTGCTGGAAACGCCGACCACGCCGATGCGCAGCGACATCTGACACAATTACTGATCGACCATCTCTACGGCAACGATCTGCAATGGGTACACGCCGGCCAACTCGTAGGTCTGCCCGATCGGACATACGAGTATCCGCCTGATCGTCGCCTTGGCGGTCAGCGGGGCTTGCGATTCGTATAATCCAACCAGCTGCTCGAATCGATTGATGAGGTGCTGTCGATCGTGGCGGCTTTGCTGACACCGGCGGGCATGTCTAGTGTCCTGGCTCTGTTGTCGGGGGCACGGATCCGTGCGTCGCCGCGATGCGTGACCGGATGCCGCCGCGGACGGACCAGTCGGTGATAAGCACCAGCCACCGCGGCGCCATCAGATTCACAAGGTCGTCGCGGATGCGGTTGGTCACCGTCTCGTAGAAAATTCCCTCAGTGCGAAAGCTCTGGTAATACAGCTTGAGGCTTTTCAGTTCCACGCACCTTTGATCGGGGCAATAACGAACCGTGATCGTGGCGAAGTCCGGGTGACCCGTTTTGGGACATAACGACGTGAATTCGTCAGCCACGTGCTCGATCACGTAATTGCGATCGGGGTTCGGATTGTCGAAGCATTCCAGTAAGCCCGGATCGATCATGGGAGACAGGATATAGGGTCTGAGATCCGGGGTCGAGAACCAGCGCACATGGTAGACCCCGGACCCCAGACCCTATACCCTCTTGACAGTCATGGCAGATTCTTCAATCAGCGAGCAACAGGTCCAATGCGTTGCCCGTCTCAGTCGTCTGCGGCTTGGCGACGATCAGATCCGGCATTTCACGGATCAGTTGTCGGTGGTGCTTGACTACGTGTCAAAGCTCAACGAGTTGGATGTCGACGGTGTCGAACCGATGTCACACGCGGCGGACGTGACCAATGTGTTGCGTGACGACGTGCCGATCCCGGGTATGGCGGCCCAGAGCGTGCTGGACAACGCCGCGGCCAAGTCGCCGCCGTTTTTCAAGGTGCCAAAGGTTCTCGGCGACGCCTCTGGCGCGTAACGACAGTGACGATTCGTGATTTGAGATGGACCCGACCAAAACGACGCTGACTCAATTGCGCGACGCGATCGCGGCCGGAGGTGTCTCGGCCGTCGAGGCGGCGCGGGCATATCTTGACCGCGCCGAAGCATACAACGGCGCACTCAACGCGTTCAATCAGATCTTGGCAGACCGCGCGTTGGAGCGTGCAGCGGCGGTCGATCGCGGCGAGGTGACCGGGCCGCTCGCCGGCGTGCCCATCGCCATCAAGGACAACATGTGTACGACCTACGGCAGGACGACCTGCTCGTCACGCATCCTTGAAAACTACCGGTCGCCGTTCATGGCCACCGCGGTGCAGCAACTCGAGGACGCCGGCGCCGTGATCGTCGGCAAGACGAACCTCGACGAGTTTGCGATGGGCTCGTCGACCGAACATTCGGTTTTCGGGGCGGCGCACAACCCTTGGAATACCGACTTCGTCGCGGGTGGGTCGTCGGGCGGATCGGCCGTCGTGGTCGCCTCCGACACGGCAGCCGGTGCGATCGGGTCGGACACCGGCGGCTCGATACGCCAGCCGGCGGCGTTGTGCGGCGTCGTGGGTATGAAACCGACCTACGGACGCGTCAGCCGGTTCGGGCTGGTAGCGTTCGCCTCCAGCCTTGACCAGATCGGCCCTATCAGTCACAGCGTCGCCGATGCCGCAGCCATCCTCCAGGTCATCGCCGGCCATGA
The DNA here is from genome assembly GCA_963577075.1 of Phycisphaerae bacterium. Classification (GTDB taxonomy): domain Bacteria; phylum Planctomycetota; class Phycisphaerae; order Phycisphaerales; family Phycisphaeraceae; genus CAUYYV01. The sequence goes on along the minus strand of CAUYYV010000018.1, from coordinate 1,015 downwards.
TCCGCTTGACTCGACCAGCGCCGACGTTCCCGTTGACGACTACTGCACGAAACTCGATCAGCCGGTTGAGAATCTACGCATCGGCCTGGCAAAACAGTATCTGTCCGATGCCAACCACCCCGCCGTTGCCAGGGCCGTCGATGAAGCGGTCGGCGTGTACCGTGACCGGGGCGCCGAGGTGCTGGAAGTTGATCTGCCACATACCGAGTACGGTATACCGACGTACTACATCGTTACGTCGGCCGAAGCGTCAAGCAACTTGGCGCGATACGACGGTGTGCATTACGGGCATCGTTCGGCGCACAGTGAGGACCTGATTGACCTTTACAGCCGGACGCGGGCCGAGGGCTTTGGCGACGAGGTCAAGCGACGGATCATGCTCGGCACATACGTGCTTTCCAGTGGGTACTACGATGCCTATTACCTGCGCGCCCTGAAGGTGCGGAGGCTGATCAAGCGAGATTTCGACGCCGCGTTCGAGCGTTGCGACGCGATCCTCTGCCCGACCACGACGGCACCGGCGTTTCGGCTGGGTGAAAAGACCGACGACCTGCTGGCGATGTACCTCAACGACGTCTACACGGTCAACGCGCCCCTGTCGGGCATTCCGGGCATCAGCCTGCCCGCCGGCTGCGCTGAAGAGGACGGCCCACTGCCCGTGGCCATCCAGTTGCTCGGCCAGGCGTTCGATGAGGCCAGGCTGCTGCGTATCGCGAGAATGTACGAGTCAGCCAACAATTATCATTTACAGCGACCCACGCTCTAGCAGGGGAATCAGATAATCATGCCAACTCGACAACGACCATTCATCGGCGTCGATCTGGGGGGCACGAAGATTCAAGTCGGCGTCGTGGATGCCAACAACGACATTGTGGGAAGGGCTCGAGCCAAGACCCGCTCGGAAGACGGTCTTGAGACCGTGATCGACCGGATCGCCGGGGTGGTTCACGAAGCGATTGAAAAGGCGGGCTTGCGAGCCGGCGACGCCGGCGGCCTGGGCATCGGCGCGCCGGGG
>CAUYYV010000017.1:0-20094 GCA_963577075.1 Phycisphaerae bacterium | reverse complement strand
GGTATTCTGCACGTCGTTGTCCATCGTCTTGGGGACCGCCACGATCGGCACACCATAATTATGGAGCACGTGAGCGTAACTGAGCGTATCGTCACCACCGATGGCTACGAGGTAGTCGATCTTCAGCTTCTCGAGGTTCTCCAGGACGATCGGCGTCATATCAACCACGCCGCTGTCGACCTCCTTGAGCTTGGCGGTACGACGGCGCACGTGGGCGGGCAGCAGGGCAACAGGCACCTTTGCCGGGTTCATCCGTGAGGTGTGCAGGAACGTGCCGCCGGCCCGATCGACGGTGCGCGTGTTCTGGCGGTCCAGCGGTAACACATACTGGCGGTCCGTGCCCTTGACCAGCCGCGCGTGGGTCAGCGACTCCCATCCGCGGCGCAGACCAACAGTCTCAAACCCGCTCTCTGCCGTGCTGCGATACACCAGTGATTTGATGACCGCATTGAGTCCGGGCACATCCCCTCCGCCCGTCAAGATGCCGATACGCCTTGTGCTTCCCATGATTAGCCTATCATTTTAACAAATACCAGCCGTGAGCGTTAACTGCTCGTCGCCCGTTTCATGGCCCGCGACACAACTTTAGACGGTGCAGGATCCCTGTCGATGTAACCGTCGCTGGGTCTCCAGCCTTCCACCGCCTCCACAAACACCTGTGCCAACCCCGGTGTAACCTGAAAATTTCCACGATAATCTGATGTGCCGACACGATCAGGCATTCGTTCCACGCGTTGATAACGTGCTTGGTGAGATCGGGTGATTGATCGTGGTTGGCCAAATGAACCGGATCACGTCTATCCGATCAAGATCGACGACTGATCTTCCGGCGGTGATCAACGGTTAATCACCCAAATCGACGACGTAAACCTGGGCTTCGCCGTCAGCATCCGAGGTATACACCACGCGCTTTGCGGAATCGTCGAACGCAGGGTGCGGATGGGTCCACTGCGGGCCGTACACCGTATCGACCTTCATCTCCATCCATGACAACACCCGCTCATCGGCATCGGTGTCGGGCCCGCGTTGCCAGGTCTGCGGCGTAGCCGGATAGTCCTGCTTCCACTGTGCCCCGTGGCACGATGCCCCGGGATAGCACAATGGCCGATGATCGCCCGTCTTCGGGTCGACCAGCAACAGCCCGCGATCCGGGTGATTCGTGTCGGTGACGATCAGCGTGCCTGCACGGTTCGACGCCATGTGCCAGGCATTCAGTTCGCAGATCGTCTGCATCCGCCGGTCGTGGAAGTTGAGCCTGCCGAGCCGGTTCGGCCAAACGGCAAAGATCAGGTCGTCGCTGTCACCTAGGAACGACTCGTGGACGATAAATTCGTTCCATGCATTCTGATACAGGCAACGATTTCTCGACCCATCCCGTCCGATCGTCCACAGCCGGGGAATCGGGTGGCCGGCGTAAATGATCACGTTCGCGTCACGTGGGTGAAACTGCGGGTGGATCATCTGGAAGCCGGATTCGAGAATCACCCCGCCCGTGCGTTTCTCGACGTCTACCACGATCAACGCGTACGTCGCGTCACGCTTGCAGGAACTGACGGTGTAGCGCCCGTCGTGGCTGAGGCTGGCTTCGCCTAGGTTGCCGCCGGGCTCGCTGTAGATAGTCTCTTCATCGAGCGAATCGGCGTCGAGTCGGCGAATATCACCGGCTGCGGTCGTGTAATAGAGATACCTGCCGTCGGGTGAGAACCCGGGCGAAAACGGTTGCAATCCGTCACCGTCGGTCAGCACCCGCGACGTGTGCGTGGTGAAGTCAAACATGCAAAGCCGACCACCCCCCCCGCGAAACGTCACGAACGCCACCTGCTGCTCGTCACCCGTCGTACCCGGGCGAAATGACGGGTTGAGAAAAAACAGGCTGTGGCTCATCGCCTCACCCCGCGTGAGCTGGTGGATCAAAGCACCGGTCCGGTGATCACGAAACCGGCTATATTCACCCTCGATCCGATCACCTTTTTCCATTTTATTTTCCCGTGACAAACCCGATCCCAAAAACTCGGCGACATTGTATCGACTTGATCGCATTTGCTCACATTATTGATCGTCCGGCGATGTCTGCGGAGGTGTTCGTCCGATGTCAGGCGTGGGGGGGGGGGTGCCATGTCGCCCGCCCTGTGGCAACGCGCTTCGTCGGCGAGGACATGTTAATTTATAGGTACGCCACTGGACCGGTTTGATCATGATCCGACGGTTGTTTACGCAATGCCAGCTTCGCCCCGGGGACGTGTCGCCTTCGCGTGCTGACATGGAGGTGGTGGGCACGTTCAATCCGGGTGCGATCGAGTTCGAGGGCGAGATTGTTCTGCTCGTGCGCGTAGCGGAGCGACCGAAAGAGCGGCGGCCGGGCTGGACGCCCCTACCTCGGTACGAGCCGGGCGGCGGAATCATGATCGATCAGGTGCCCGACGAGCACCTCGTACCGATCGATCCTCGCGTTGTGCGGCGAAAGAGCGACGGGTGCGTCCGGATAACGTCTGTGTCGCACCTGCGCGTGATGCGCAGCGGTGACGGGCGACGGATCGACTCGATCGACGGTCCGCGCTTTCTGCCCGAAGCGGATTACGAGACGTTCGGAGTCGAGGATCCGCGCATCACGCGCATCGATGATCGGTATTACTTGACTTACGTGGCCGTCTCACCGCACGGCGCGGCGACGGCACTGGCTTCGACGCGCGATTTTCGCCAGTTCGACCGGCACGGCATCATCTTCTGCCCCGAGAACAAGGACGTGCTGCTCTTTCCCGAAAAGATCGGCGGCCGGTACGCGGCTTTGCATCGGCCAAACCCGGCAACGCATTTCTCGCACCCGGAAATGTGGCTGGCGTACTCGGACGACCTTGTCAGTTGGGGCGATCACACGCCACTGCTGGGCGGCGGTTCGACGTGGGATGCTGGTCGTATCGGCGGCGGGTGCCCGCCCGTGCGCACACAACGTGGCTGGCTCGAGATCTACCACGGCAACGACAAGGCGGGCGAGGATGGCGACGTCGGCCGGTACTTCGGCGCGGCCTTTATGATGGACGGCGACGACCCGTCCAGGATCGTCGCCCAGAGCGGCGGGCCGATCATGGCGCCCGAGGCCGATTTCGAGACGGACGGATTCGTGCCCAACGTCGTGTTCCCCACGGCGATGATCGAGCGTGGCGATAAGTTTCTCATTTATTACGGCGCGGCCGATGCGAGCACCGGCGTCGTCGGCCTGGCCCGCGATGAACTTCTCGCTGCCCTGCAATGACAAGGTCGTTGATCATTCAGATCGGCGTACCCCGTTACGAAGCACCCTGTGCAGCGATGTGAATCGATAGCGGGCGGCGGTCATCGACCGCATCGTGCTCGACACTGATCGAAACGCCTTCGTAGAACTGGGCGGCGAACGCCTCGACGACGCCGCGCACCCGTTCGAACGCGGCCTTGTTGTTCGGAGCGTGCAGGCGATCGAGCAGGGTGAGCGTAGCCTGATCGTTGCGAAACTTCGGCGGTGGCGTGAGGCTTTTTTCCTGTTCGAGCGTGTGCACCGCGGTCATCGCCGCGGCGAACCCGGCTCGAAGCGCGTCATTGAGATCGACACCGATCCCGCGCTTGCGTGTGTACAGCAACCCGGGCCGGCCGCCGGTCATGTCCAGCGCGTAGTCCACGTCGTGGCCGATCAGAATTATGCCGGGCCCGTCGATCATGTGACGGTAATCCGCCACGTCGATGAGCATGCCCGGCACGCGCTTGTCCCGGATCCACGCGTGAAAAACCGGCATGATCGCGGCCAGATCAACCGACGCGTCGGGTTCGAGATACAGCTTGATACTGATGCGATGAAGTTCCATGATCCTCTGTATCGTTATGAAATCGTCGAACCATTTATCATGGCGTAGCGTTGTCCATCGACGCGGCGGTCACGCGTATATCACAAGCGTGCGCCGCTTCGATAAACAGTTGTGCCTCTTCGATCAGCCGGTGCGCCGACTCGTGCTCCGGGTTCGGGTTCGGCGACTCGTGCCGGTCGAACAGGTATTGCGCGAACTTCCCCTTGGCGTATTTGTCGAAAAACAGCTCGGTGATGTAGAAACGTTTTCTAAACTCATCGACGATGCGTTGCGGATCATCACCGACGTCGAGAAACTGGGCAATCACCAAGGCGCGGGCTCCGAGCACCATGGCGCGGTACGCCAACCGGTCCGCCTCGTCGTATTTGCCCTCGTCGAGGGCAACCTGCGCCTCGAACGCTTCGGACTCGGCCTTGGAAAGCTCCATCGACGACAGGGAAACGACTTCGCCGGCGCACTCGCCCACACCCATGTCGCCGATCGTGAACTCGCGCGGGTCGCCCCAGTCGGTGTAATAGGAGGCGTCCTGCTCGTGAGTCGGCACGGCCATGAACGGCTCAAGCATCGCACGCAACGACTTGCGGCCCAGCCGGCCGATAAAGTCCTGGAACCGCTCGCCGCGCTGCCGCTGATCGACGAATTGCTGCGTCAGTGCATCGATGACCTGCGGGATCGCCTTGCTCGGCACCGCCCCGACCGCCAGCCCGTACGTCGCCGCGTTTTCGTGCCACTGGCCGCCCACGACGACCTGGAAGTGCGGCACGGTGTAGTTGCCGATCTTGCGGCTGTTGCCGTAGAAACCGATGTCGGACACGTGGTGCTGCCCGCAGGAGTTGAAGCATCCACTGATCTTGATTTTCAGGTCCTTGATCGCGTCGGGCAATGCGGCGCTTTTAGCGGTCAGTTGCGTTCGCAACTCGCCGGCCAGGCCGCGGGACGAGGCGATGCCCAACTTGCACGTGTCCGTGCCGGGGCAGGCGGTGATGTCGACAATCGTACCGGCGCCGGGGTCGGCCAGGCCGATCGTCTCAAGGTCCTTGTACAGAGCCGGCAGATCCGCCTCAATGATCCAGCGGAGCACAATGTTCTGCTCGACGGTGGTGCGCACGTTTTCGCCGGCGTATCGGCGGGCGATGTTCGACAGGCCGCGCATCTGGTCGCTGCTCAGATCACCCAGCGGCAGGTTGACCGTCGCCGTCGCGTAACCCGCCTGGCGCTGCTTGTAAACATTGGTCTCCTCCCACTGCGCAAATCCCTCGGGCCGGGGCTGACCGTTAAGCTGGACGGCGTCCTTGAGCGCGCTTTCGTGGTGATCGGCCACGTCCGCGAGATAGGCGGTCCACCGCTCGTCGTGTGGCAGGGTCTTGCGCTCTTCGAGTACGAGTTTGCGAAACTCTTCAATGCCGAGCTTGGCGACGAGGAACTTGATGCGGGCCCGGTTGCGGTTGCGCTTCTCACCGATCCGGGCGAAGACACGCGCGATCGACTGCACGAGCGGCAGCATCTCCTGCTCGGTCACGAAGTCGTCGAACAGTTGGGCCCGGTGCGGCACGGCCCCGAGACCGCCACCGACGTACAGGGCGAACCCACGCCTCTTTTTGCCACCTATTTCCCTGACCTTGGCGACGAACCCGACGTCGTGCATTGTCACCAGGCCGCAGGCGTGCTCGGCGCAGCCGGAAAAGGCCGGCTTGAACTTGCGGCCGAAATCCTGACAGTCGGGGTGGCCCAGCAAGAAGTAGGCCAGCGCTTTGGCATAGGGCGTCACGTCGAACGTCTCGTCCCGGCAGACGCCGGCGATCGGGCAACAGGTAACATTTCGCACCGAGTTGCCGCACGCTTCGCGCGTCGTGATGTTCACCGACGCGAGGCGGCGCATCAGGTCGGGCGTGTCGTCGATGTGTATGTAGTGAAGCTGGAAGTCCTGCCGGGTGGTGACGTGCAGCACGCAGTCGGAATACTCCTCGGCCAACTCGGCCAGCAGGTCCATCTGCTCGGGGTTCAACCCGCCGAAGGGGATCTTGATCCGCTGCATGCCCGGCGCATCCCAGATCGTTTCCGTGCCCTTGGTCAGCTCGCCGGTGGGATAATCGAGCGACTGCTCCTTGACCCCGTCGTGGCGGCGGCCGTTGTCATAACGCTGGCCGTACGCACCACGGCGCAACCGGGTCTCGGCAAAGACCTTGTCATCAATTTTGCCCTGACGCTTCAGCTCGATCTGGCCCTCATACACATCGACCTCGTGGGCCAGATGTTCAGGCGTCCGTTCGGCCAGAGTCTGTTTCCAACTCGCGGTGCTCATGGGTGATTCGATTCACTTTTACGGTGGTTCAGTTGGCGAGATTATAGCATGATTCAGCCCCCACGGCATCGTTTAGCCGCGACCCGAAGGGGAACACGCCGGATGCCGGGCGCCACCGTCAAGCGCAGCGCAGACGGTGGCGCCCGAAAACTCCACCCGGACGAGCTGTCAATCGCGATCAGAATTAAGAGTCGCGGCGCTGGGCGGCCCGCTGTCCGGCCAGCGATTGGGTTCTTTTCGCGTCCGGAAAGTGCAAATGACGTTATCATGCACCACTGCCTTTATTCGATGAAAGGAAGCACACCTATGCACCCATGGACGTTCGTACACGTGTCCGACATTCACATCGGATCGCCCAAATCGTACCGCTACCGGGCCGACTACAACGAGAACTGGCAGACCGCCCGGCAGCAGATTCTCGAGATCAACCCGGACCTGCTGCTGGTCGGCGGCGACCTGACCCGCGACGGGTTTCTCCACGACTTCGAGATGTGGCAGGTCAAGCAGGACCTTGATTCCCTGCCGTTTGCGTATCACGCGATCCCCGGCAACGTCGAGGGAGGCGACAAGTTCGTCACCGAACAGGGCGCGCTAGAGAAGATGGATGACATGGCCGAGCGAATCAGCTTCGATCGCCTCTGGCGATTTCGCTCCTGGTTCGGTGAGTTTCCCTGGTCGTTCGTTCACAAGAACGTGCGCTTCTCCGGCTTCTTTGCCGCCGTCAGCGGATCCGGCCTGCCTCAGGAAGAGGAGATGTGGCGGTGGCTCGAGGGACTGGCGGCATTGGGCAAGCCGAAGTTTCACGTGGTCACGATGCACTTTCCGCTGTTTCTCGACACCCTTGACGAACCGACGTACGACCATCACGACGCCGACCAGATCCGCAAGTGGTACGCGAACATCGACCAGCCGCATCGCGACCGCATCATGGCGGCGTTCAAGGCTGCCGATGTCGACATCGTGCTCAGCGGGCATTTGCACAACCACCGCATTGACGTGGTCGACGGCATCACGTTCATCAAGGCGCCGGCCACGAACAAGCCCCAGTGGCGCGAATATTGGCAGGACTCACGACCGGAGGTCGGATTCATGCGCTTCGACGTCACCGGTGACAACCTGCAACACAGCTTCACTCCGCTGACCCGCGCCGCCGAAAGCAACGGTTACGGCCCCGTCGGCCACCCCCGCCCCGAAGACCGCGACTACTCGATCGCCTGGGTCAAGTGACACCGTTTAGCGACGGGGTTTGCCCCGTGCTTGTTCCCTGCGGATTGGCCAGAGCCGCTCGATCCACTGGTACAACGGCTCGCCGACGAATCGGTGGCGTTGCCCCCGATCGTAATAGAGTCGCAGTTTGTCCTTACCGCCCAGCGCACGGTACGCGCGCCGTGCGGGCGCAAGGAACCGGCGCGCCAACGGCAGATTGCCGCGCACTTCCTGCGAGATGAACATCGGTTTCGACGCAACCGCCGCGAGGATATCGGGCAGGTCCAGTTGCGTGATCAACGACGGCACGCGCGGCACATAGCTGTGCCCGGGCGCCGCGATCCGCTGACGCCAGGAGGGACACCGCCCGCTCACTGCTGCGGCACGGACGCGCGCGTCGATCGCCGCGAGGATCGCCGCCAGCGTACCACCTGAACTGAAACCGACGGCCCCGATGCGCATGCGCCGCACCGTCGGCCAGTCTGCCAGCACGGGCAGCGCCGCGATCGCATCGGTCGTACACCAGCCGAGGTGGGGCCGACCGAGCATGATCGTCTCGAAGTGCAGCGCGTCGGGCAGCGCGTCGGCAGGCGGTTCGCCGTCGCTGCGCGACCCGAATCCGGGCAGGTGGAAGCTCATGGTCACGTAACCACGCCGCGTCAGTTGCAGCGCGTAGTCATCTTCAAAGACCATCAGCGATTTGCGTCCGCCTTTCTGCTTTTCGATGAGTCCGGTGACCGACGCCATCCCGCCGGGCACGCTGCCGTGGAGGCACAGCCACGCGCTGCGAGGCTCCCGCAGATCCGGCGGCTCGAGAATGATCGCGTCAAAAGGCTCACTGTCCCTTTGCGCGACGAGGACGCGATGGGCCGTCAGCGAACCGTGACGCCGGCTGCCCAGTCGCTTCATGCTCGTCCCCATCAAGTCGGTGCCTGGCACGTTTAGCAGTTGGCGCAGCGTTCGCCTCGCCTTATTGCGCCACGCCGCTATCTGACCGGGATCGTTCGGGACGCTCAGATGCGGCTTCATCCGCGCAGCCCACGTGCGAACCTGCCGCTTCGCGGACGCGATCTGCAACTCACGCTGTCCCAACGGTTGTCGCTTCTTCACTGTTATTCGTTGAGCCATCGCCCGGCGCCGGGGATCTTCTCGAGGATACCCAGTTCGTGCGCGACGGTCATGAAGGGGAACATGCCGCGCAACGGCCGGGCGAATGTTTCGCCGTCGCCTGTATCTTCGTAGATATTGATCCACTCGACGGCCTTGGCGAGCTGCCCGACGCCAGCGTCCACGTAGCGACGCTCGCCGGTCAGCCGATAGGCGTACGCCATCGCGTCGAGCCCGGCAAAGCCCTGGCTGGCTTGGAACGGCTTGACGTGCTCGGGCCAGTTGCCCATCACCGGTACGCCCTCGGCGCCGACGGACAAATCGAGAAACAGGTCGGCGAGCGCGACGATCAGGCGGCGCGTGCGCTCGTCGCCGGTCGCCTGGTGCCAGACGATTAGCCCGCGCTGACAGAGGTTGATGCCGCGGTCGGACGCCACGCGGCTGCGCAGGTGTCCGTCGGGACCGTCCAACGCGCCGTGCTGGATCTTCAGATCGCGTTCGATCGAGGTCATCAGCGCTTCGGCACCTTTGACGTACTCGTCCTTCGGCGCGATTCGGTGCACCGTGCCGAGTGTGGCCAGCGACCAGCCTGCGTTGCGGGCCATGCCCCACTTGTAATGCTGGGCCGCGAACGCCAGGAAGTCGGCGTATCCGACGGCCGTCTCGAGTGCGCGCCTGTCGCCGGTCAGGTGATGGTACAGCACCAGCCCCTGTGAAAAGTGCTGCATGCCGCTGGCTGGCAGATAGGTCGTGCTGCCCGGCTCGTTCGGGCTGCCGATGTGTTGATAGGCGCCCGGATAGGCGGCGCCGAGCATGTGCTCGCTGTCGATACGGCCGGGCACGGCAAGAGCATGGTGACAGGTGTCCACGTCCATCATGTGCAGCGCCTGCGCCTGGGCCTCCCAGAAGTGAAACGCGATGTGATAGCGCAGGAAATACAGCGCCATGATAAAAGGCGTGTCGTATGCGTTGTTAATGAAGTGCCGGTCGGGAGACTCCCAGTCGACGTCCGTGTAGCCCATCCGTTTCGGGTCGTAGGCGAAATCGCCGTAGTGCTTGAGCCCGTAGGCCCGCCCGCCCGCCGTCGGCGGTTGACCGCCACAAAAGATCGCGCCGAAGTCCTCGACTAGGTTCTGCAGACCGATCTCAAGTCGCGGATATTGCTTCGGCAAATAAGGAAAGAACTCCCAGAACTCGCCGCTGGAGGCGTAATAAGTCGAGTCGGCGGCCGGCATGGGCCAGCGCTGCAGCGCGAAAGCCGTGTCGTGCATCTGTCCGGTCGTCGCCCGGCCCTGCGTGAAGCAGAGCAAGAACGTGTGTGTCTTGGCCATGCCGCGCGGAAAGTCAAAACCGCGGCCACGATCGGGGATCAGTTCGTATCGAATCTCGTCGCCGCGGGCGTCGATCGCCTTGGGAAAGTTCTGCCAGAACGCGTGAGGCGCGATCAGCACGCTGTGCTCGCTGCCGCTGACGCCGACCCAACCCTGGCAGTTGCCGTTACCGTCGATGGCCTCGGCGCCCTCGGGTATGACGCGGAAGCCGTTAATCTGGTACTGCTCGATGCGGACCGGTCTCTCAAACGGCCCGTGCGGTTCATGGAAGTGATACGGCCAACCGCCGACCGAATACTGCGGCTCGGCGCCGATGCCAATCGGTAACCGCGCCACGACCTGCTTGATGTTGGTCACCGCCGGGTCGAGCCGATTGATCAACACGTGTTCGACGCGGACGAACGGCTTGCCGGCATAAACGGTCAGGCGCAGTTCGAAGTCGAAATGGCCGGCGCCGCGCTCGTCCTTGTGAGTGCCTTTCCACAAGAACACGGATCGCAGCGGCCCCTGCTCTTCGATCTTGAATGTGACCGCGTCGTCGTGGCGCGCGGCGAACCGGGCGCCGCAGTCCGCAGTGACGAAAAAGTCCAACCCGCCTTCGCTGACCGGCGCGCCCTGATGCACGATGCGTCCCAGGGGCAGGCAGCGGCGCCGATCGACCTCGAGTTGCAGCACGCCGGTGGCGATGACGAGCCGATCGCCCTGCTCGGTCGTGGTGATGGCCCCGCCATCGGCCGCGTCGGGGCCGGTCGTGTTGAGCAGAAGTCGGAAGCGGCTCTGCTGCATCGCCTCGAAGTCGCCCTGAAAATCCAGCAGCAGCCAGCGCACCGAGCCGTCGTCGTGCTGTTCCATCACGCGCGTTTGCAAGGAAAGGCGATTGCCCGCGGCGTCTTCGAGCGCGACCGGCTCGCCGGGCGTCAATACGCCCCTGGCAAACGGCAGCCCTGCTGTCAACGGAAACGCCCGGCGATCCACGTCGCCGGGCTCGGAACAGAACAGATCAATCGCCAGGGATTTGGACATCAGCGTGCTCGCCAGTGAAATCGGATCGCGCCTGCGACCGTTCAATCATCCAGCCACTGACCGGCGCCGGGGACCTTTTCGAGCATGCCCAGTTCGTGGGCGATGGCCAGGAACCGGAACGGCCCGCGCAGCATGCGATGAAAGTAGCCGGGGTAGCTGCCGCTGTCGTAAGTCGGATTCGTGATCCACGAAACGGCGAAACACAAGCCGGCGCCGCCGGCGTCGATGAACCGGCGGTCGCCCGTCAGGTCGTACGCGTAGGCCAGCGATTCGAGGTTGGCAAAGCCCTGCACGGGGAGGGTCGGCTTGCTGCCTTCCGGCCAGTTCGAGTTCAGTGGCGGGCCGACCTCGAACAGGTCCATGTCCAGATAGGCGTACATCAAGCTGAGTATCAGCTTTTTCGTCTTTTCGTCGCCACTGGCCTGATGCCATTTGATCAGCCCGCGCATGCACAGGTGCAACGTCCGGTCACCGAACGCGTTGGGGTGGAAAAGCGACTCGAACACCGCGCCGCTCTCGCGCTGCTGGCTGATGACCTTGTCCACCATGATGTCGGCCCCGCGGAAGATCAACTCGTCGGGCCTGGCCTTGTACACACTGCCGAGCACAAGCAACGCCCAGCCGGACTCGCGGCCGATGCCCCACTGGTGCAGCAGCGCCATATTCGCCAGACAGCGCGCGTAGCCGCAGGCAACCTCGAACGGGCGCCGGTCACCGCTGAAGTGATACAGATCGACCAGCCCCTCGCCGAACGTGTGACTGCCGGCACCCGATTTACGGTACCCGGACGCCGGCGTGCCCTCGCCGCCGATGTGCTGATAATTGTGCGAGTACTGGGCACCGTTCATGTAACTTGGATCGAGCTGCGGGTGGCCGACGTTTTCATCCGGCGGCGCGTAGTGGCAGGTGTCGATGTCCATCATGTGCCAGGCGTGCGCCTCGGCACCCCACCACTTGACGATCTCGTGCGAGCGCAAAAACATCATCGCCAGCACGTGCGGGGTGTCGTACTCGTTGTCCATGAAATAGGTGTCGGGTGCGTCGAGGTCCTCGCCGACGCTGTTCCCGCGGTTGATAAAGTCGCCGTAGTGCTTCCACCCGAAGGTGCGCGAGTCGCCGGGCGCGATCACCGGAAGATGCAGCGAGTCGGGCTCGAAGAACTGGCGCATGGCGAACTCGAGCCGCGGGTATTTGTCGGGCAAATAGGGGAATAAATCCCACACCTCACCACTTTCGCCATAGTAGGCGGACGACGCCGCCGGCTGGGGCCAACGCTGCACACTGAACGCCACGTCGCGCAGGTCGTGATCCGCCGATTGCCCGTCGTGACAATACAGAAAGAACGAATGCGTTTTGGCCATGCCGCGCGGGATGTCGTAACCACCGCGGTCGGGCATCAGCTCGCACGCGATCGCGTCGGCGCTCGCCTCGATCGCCTTGGGAAAATTCTGCCAGAAGTTGCGGCCGGCCAGCATCAGGCCGCGGTTGGCGCCGCTGGCGTCCATCCAGCCCATCGAGTTGTTCTGCTTCTCGACCTTCACGTTACCGCTGTCATCGAGGATGCGCATCTGCCCCAGTGCGTACTGCTCGAGCCGCAAGGGTTCGTCGCTGTCAACTACCGTGCGCGGGCGATACACATCCGCCGCCGAATACCGCGGCCCGCCGCCCACGTCAATCGGCACACGCGCCGCCAGTTTCTGCAGTGTCGCTGAGCCGGCATCCATGCGATTGAAAAACGCGTGCTCGATCCGCACGAACGGCTGGCCGGCGAACACCGTCATGCGCACGCAGAAATCGAAGTGGCCGCGCCCCGAAGCGTCCGTGTGCGTCCCCTCCCATCGCACGAGCAGGCGCAGCGGTCCGGGTTCCTCGATCTCGAACGTCGCGTTGGCATCGCGCGCCGCCTCATACATGGACCCGTCGTCGCCGGTCAGGACAAAATCTATTCCGCCCGCGCTGATCTGCTCGCCGCGATACGTGATGCGCTCCAGCGGCTGGCAACGACGCCGCGCGATCTCGAGCTGCAATTCGCCGTTGTCCACGACGAGCGTGTCCTTTCGCTCGTCGATCTTGATACGACGCCCGGCGGGCGCATCCGGGCTTTCGCGACCGACGACGAGCTTGTGCCGAGTGGGCAGCAGCGGCTGAAAATCGCCCTGGTAATCGACCAGCAGCCACCGCGTGCTGCCGTCGCCGTGCGTTTCCATGACGCGACTCTGAAGCGGTCGCGGCTCGCCCTGGTCATCGATGACCGCGACCGGCGCACCGGCAGGCAGGGCGCCGGGCTTGAACGGCACGCCCATTGTCAAGGGAAAGTTCGAGCGAACCATGCCGCCCGGCTCGGTGGCGATCAGGTCGATGCTGGTGTCAGCCATGGTGATTCAGCCTTTTCCAATAGTTGTGACAATGCGCAGGCGCATGAGGCCTGTGCGTTTTCTGCACCAAGTATATCTTCCAGATGAATGATTGAAACCGCGGGCAATGCACTTCGGGCGGCATCCTGCGCCACAAACACACCGCTGCCGGCGAGGATGATGCGGGCGGGCATTTCGTCGCCGAGCACCGCATGAATCGCTTCAACGATTCGGCTCCGCACAGTATCGGCAAATGCCTCCGCGAGCGCGACGGCATGGTCAATCAACACGACTTCCAGGTCGGCGCCGATCATGCGCGCAACACGCGATGCCGCGGCTTCCACCGTCATCGCCCGGCCATCCGGGGTCGCGGTGCGGCGTGGTGCCGGCGGCGTCCTCCCGGTGAGCAGGTATACGTCAGACGTGGTCGCAAACAGTTCCGCCATGACACGATGTTCGCAACCCCGAAAGTGCACCGTCGGGCCCAACGCCATCAGCGGCGTCCGCTCGGAACCGAGGTAAACCAGTTCACCGCAGGCCAATCGCTGCGTATCCGTCTCGCCACGTGCGGCCACGCGCCCGTCGCGCAGCGGGATAACATCGGTTGTCGTCGAGCCGGTGTCAATCAACAGCGAGAACCCTTGCGGATAGCTCCCGGCGATCCAAGTCGCCAGCGCATGCCAGTTTGATGCTGCGCAGCGCAGAGGCCGCTGTCGTGCTTCGTCCATCGAGGCGAACCGGCCGCCCAGGGTCCAGACGAGCACCGGCCGGGCCGCAGCCATCGTTTCGACCGCGTCGAGCACATGGAGCACACCCTCGCGTTTCGTCGCAAAGCAGTCACACAACTCGGCGGTCATGGCCACGGCCAACCGGTCAAAACCCGGGGCGGCGTGCAGCACTTGCTGCAACTGTTCCGTGAGAAGGTTGGGCGCCCGCCACAGGGCGAACGGCCGCAGCCACGCGCCGCCGTCGCTGTGTGCCGCCTTCAGATTCGCGCCGCCGATGTCCAGTGCCAGTGTGCTCATGCACGGACCGCCATCTGTTCAACGTTGCCGGCCGCGTCGAATCGGACGCTGCCGTCAGCAAACCGGACCGGCGCCTCGACATCGAGCATCGCCGCCGCCAGGTTCGTCTGCGCCAATTTCCGCAGGCCCGCGTATGACACGGTCAACCTCGGATTGATTTCGATCACGTGATCCATGTCCAGTGTTTCCCCGAGCACCAGGTCAATGCCGACAAACCCGCGCAGGCCGTTTACGCACTCGGCGACCCGTGTCGCCAGTACCGTCGCCCGGCCGGCCTCTTCCCCCACCAACGCAAGATGCCCACCATCATATCGCAGCCGCACCGGTGAGTACTCGTCGCCGATGATGCACTGCCTACCGGCAAGAAGCGGCGTGACCTCGCCGTCATGGAGCAATAGTGAAACACTGACCGCCTTGCCGGCGCAGTAGGGTTGAACAACCTGATTTTCGTCCGGTACCATTCGCCCGGCGTCGCCGGCGGTTTGACAAACAAACGTACCTTCGCACCCCGCGCCGTCACGCGGCTTGATGACAACCGGGTACGGGCGCGCAACGTTCGGTTCATATACCGCCGTTGTCGGCGTCCGGAGGCCGGCGCGCCTGAGGTGATCAGCCAATGCCAGCTTGTCCGCACACAACGCGATCGCACTGCTCGTACTGCCCAGCGAATGCACATCCAAATGCTCCAATCTCACCGCCAGCCCAGCCGAAATACCGCCGAACTCGGGCGCAATGACCAGCACCGCATCCGAGGCAATTGCCAGCTCATCGAACGTGCTCGATGTTTTGGTTTTGTCCTCCACCACGTGCATCGATGCGCCGTCGATATTTCCATCCACGCGTGAGTCGAGTGTCGTGGTGACCTGTGCGCCAAGTTCCATGAAATCGGAAATAACCACCCGGAGCATCGCCATACCCTGTGCTGACAACATCTCCGGTAAATCTTCACCGATCATCCCGCCGCCGCAGACGTACTCGTAGACAAAGATCTTCATGACGTCGCCTCGAATCCCCCGGCCACCTCGATCGACCCCGACCAAAGAAACGGTTGCTCGATCTCACCGCGTCGAAGCGCCACGAAAAGGCCTGCGGCGATCAGGTCGGCGCTCGTGCCGGGGTTGCGCCGATGGCCATCAGCGCGGAGCCAGTCATCAAGTCGATCAAACAGTTCACGACCGCGATCGGTTTCGGGCCCGCCGGCTTCGAGCACCGCCGCGGCGCGGCGCTGCGACTCGCGGGCCGTCCCTTCACCGCACTTGCGGCCGATCAAGCTGTCCGGTTGCCGGGCCATCTGCTTGATATGTATCCGCACCAGCACATCGTCAAGGCCGGCCCCCTGCCGGTACAGCTCGACGATGCCCGGCGCGATGAGCCGGGTCACGTCGTGAAAAACGGTAACGTATTGCCGGGCGATCGCGTCGCGATCCGAGGCAAGGCCCATGGCGTCGACCAGCCCCATCGTCGGCTTGTCAGCCACATCTTCGCGCGCTGAAGCGCCGAGACCGCCGGGATTGGCGGTGCGAATCGCCTCGTACACGGCTTCGGCGTCGCGCATGGTCAGCGCTGACAGCACGCCAGCCACACCGTCGGCCGGATCACGATCGGCCGGCGCGGCGCACAGCGGCGCCAGCAGCAGCAGGATGCCCAGGTTCGTGTTGTTGCCCACCGCGTTGCGCGTGGCCTTGACAGCGTCGAGCACCGTCGGACCGACGCCACGCTGCGCCGCGAGATCGAGGATCGGACGAACCACCATCGCGCTGGTAGCGAACTCGATCCAACTTACGTCGTCGAACGGTGCACCCGGATGCACGTTGCCTGCTTTCGGCGCGCATACCTCCGTAACGCACGCCAACTGCGCCAGTTCACCATCGGTCATGGCACGCATGCCCCTGTGCAGGCGTATTCGACAACGAATTGCAGCAGTTCACGGGTGATGTCGATGCCCGTCACGGCGGCCAGTTCCTTCCAACCCGGGATCGGGTTGACCTCGAGCACGTAATTTTCGCCATCGTCGCCGATCAGAATGTCCACGCCCGCGACGAGCGCCTCGCAAGCCCGTGCGGCGCGCAGGGCCATCTCCCGAAGCAACGGATCCGGCTCGAACGCTTCACCGCGACCGCCCAGCGCGATGTTGGTTCGCCAGTCCACGCCGCGCCGGCGCATGGCGGTAAGTACGCGATCACCCAGCACGAATAGCCGCAGGTCGCTGCCGCCGTGCGGCACAAAACGTTGCACGTAGATGACCGATTGCATCTTCACCAACTGGTTGAACGCGCGCTGCGCCAAAACGCGGTCGGTGATGCGGGTGATGCCGAAGCCCTGCGACCCGAAAAGCGGTTTGACAACCACATCGCCGCCCAGTTCGTCGAACGCGCTCATGGCGTCGCTGTATTTCTGGCAAATCACGGTTTGCGGGATCGTCAGACCCGCCGCGCGCAGCAGCGACAGGGACAGGTACTTGTCCACGCCGATCTCGATTGCGCGGGGCGGGTTGACCATGGGCAGATTGACGGCGCCAAGCCGTTGCATCAAGTCCATCCGGAAGACGATCTGCTCGAAGCTGCCGCTTTTCATCGACCACAACAGCGCGGCATCGGCACCAGCGAACGACGGGATCGATTCATGTTCGGTTGAAATCGTGGCCCACAGTTCGCTCCACTCCACCGTCGACAGCCGCAGGCTCAGATCCCGGGCCGCTCGTGCCAAGTCCTGCTGGACGCGATGGTTCTCCTGGATGACGGCGACGATGTGCATGGGGTTGAGATTATCCGAAGTATGAGCAGGACAGCACGTCCTGGTTGACACGACCGGCAGTATGTGTCTCGCCGCTGTCAATATTCTGGAGCACGACCGCCGCAGGACTGAACAACATCGGATCGATCTTGTAGAAGTCGTAGTCGTAACGCTTGAAGATCTCGGCGAATGGTTGGCCGTAGTCTTTCGAGGCGGTCGAGGGCAACTTACCTATCATCGCTCGAAGCGAATCGTCGTCGCCGCGCACGTAGAGCGTGCACTGGGCGCCGTAGAGCACGGCGTCGTTGGTGCGGCCAATCGCCGCCATGTCATCGGCAGCGACCGGGGGCAAGGGCGCGGTGCCGAATCCGGCGACAACGCGATGAAGGTCAAACTCCAACTCGTGCAGCTTGTGCATGGCCGTCTCAACGCTGCGCGCCACCACCTGGGCGCCGCCGACAAGGCTCGCCGTGCGTGCCACGATCAGCGTCAGTTTGCTCGCCGCCACACCGCACGATTCGGCGATATACCGCACAACCGGTTCATTCGGAAGTTCGCCTGTCTCCAGCACGCCGACGGCACTGTCCACCCGCTCGCACAGGCCGATATCATCGAACAACGCTTCCTTGCCATGCGCGGCGCGCATCGGGCCGGAGCCCATGGCGAAGTACTTGTCGACACTGATTCGCCACCCGGCATACTGGGCCGCCATGCAGGCCGCGACGGGCTGGTCGACGTTGACAACGACCTGCGGCAAGGCGACATCGCCGACCCGGCACGGCACGACACTGACAGTGGCAAGGTCGGCCATGCAAATGCGCGCCGTCAACAGGCCGGCACTGATCGAGCCGATCCGATCGACGCCCGCATCGATGATGCGGGCCCCCGCCACTGTGTCGACGCAACAGCCGAGTTCGTCGGCGCGGCCGGCCAAATCGTCGGCGACACGGGAGGCTCGACCGTTGAGGGTCATGGCAATCTCAACCATACCTCCCCCTTGTTCAGTTCGAATCGGTCACCGCTTAACAGGCAAAACGAACCGCGTCGCAACGCTTCACCACCGTCGATGTTCAGTGCGCCAAGCCGCACTGCGATCAGGTGCAGGACCGTCATTTGCGCGGCGTCGAACCGGCCGTCCTCGCCGAAGTTGGCGCCGATCGAAACGTCGTGCACAGCATCGAGGCAGATAATCGTGCCGCGGCGCATCTCGAGGCCCGGATGATCGACCGGCCCGCATGCCAAGACGATCGTGCCGGCCATCATTCGGTACCCGGGGCTGGCACCGCACGGCCCCCCGACACAAATCAGACCGCCACGCATGCGCAGGCCGAGATGGGCGCCGGCGCTGCGTTCGATGCTGATCTGTCCACTGGTCATCCCACGGTCGCTGCCCGACACGGGCCCGCCGACGCGATGCCCCGCCCGGCCGCGCACGTGGATCAAACCGCCGCGCATCGAAGCGCCCAGATCATCACCCGCATCGGCGTCAACGATCAGACAGCCACTTTCCATCCGGGCGCCCAACTGATCCAGCGGTGGTGCACCGCACACGGTCAGCGACTTGCCCGGCTCACCGTCGATCGCAAACGCATCACCAACGCGCAGGGGCCGGCGGCCGCGGCCGATGGCAAAGTTTGCCAGGGCGGTCGCGTCGAGCGCACCGAGCGTATCGGGGCGGATTGCCGAACCGTTCGTCAGCGCGGGTGCCAGGTCGCCCTTGTAAGTCAGCGTGTAACCGCTCATGCGCTTGCCATATCCGCCATGACTTCGTGCAGTTGAAAATGGAACTTGCCGAGGCTACCGCCGTAGTTACCTGCACTGATGGCGATTACGCCATTGCCGCAGGCGGCTTCGATTCCGGCGCGCATGGCGACGGCGACAGCGGTTTCACTCAGCCCGTTGATCACGATCTCGTACACCGCGCCGACGCCGTCGCGCAGCTTCGTGTCGACCCGGCTGCGCAATGTCGGACAGTACTCGTCGTTGGTCGAGGCGAACATTGTCTTGTACCGCGATCCGACCTTGGACCCGCTGCGCACGATGCCGCCGGGGAAGGGTGTGATCACATCCGACAGGGGCGCGATGGCATCGACGGCGCGTTGCGCCGCGCCAAGCGCTTCGGCCTGACCGACGCCGCAAACCAACAGGTTGCCCCCTCCGATCGCCTTGACGGCGCCAACCGATTCCTCGACGACGAACTCACCGTCCATCACCGGCACCCGCCAATACCGCCGCCCGTCGAGCACCTTGCTTTTTTGATACCCATCGCCGAAGAATCGCAGAGTCTCGCCAACGTTGATCCGCGCCGAATCGTCGGTCTTGCTCACGCCCGGCAGACCGTCATATACGGCCGTCGTCGGGCAGGTCATCAAGCACTGGCCCACGCGATTGGGAACCGCCTTGCCCAGCGCTTTGGCATTGAGCGCAAACATCATCACCGCAGCACCGGGTCGGCCGTCGGGGGTGTTGCCCGCGTCGAGTGTCAGTTCCACCGCCGCCTCGGCATCGCAGCCGATCACCGACGTGGCGTAGCCGCACACTTGCCGCGCGGCCAGCCGCGCCCAACGCTCACTCGCCGCCGTGACGATCAAACGCGACGCCCACATGCGAAAGGCCTCGGCGAAGGTGTTTTCGATGATTGTGAGGTTGCAATGCATAAGGGATGCTCGGTGTCGATGCCGTCGCGGCCACGCACGCGTATTAGAGTATCATGGTGTTCGACGGACACAACAAAAAGGAGACGATCATGGCCACGCAAAAGCACACTTACAGCGAAGACGAAGTGAGGGCACGGCTTGCCGCGGAACTGCCCGCATGGGAACTGCGTGACGGATGGATCCGTCGCAAATACACCACCGGCGGCTGGCCGTTTACGCTCATGCTCGTCAACGCGATCGGCTTTCTCGCCGAGGCCGCCTTTCACCACCCGGACCTGGCCGTGTCATGGGCCGAGGTCCATGTCAAGCTCAATACCCACTCGGCCAAGGGGATCACGGACAACGACTTTGAGCTTGCCCAAAAAATAGAGGACGCGGTTACATGGCTGCCGGATGAAGACCAGTCACTCGACGGATTCGAGAAGAGCTTTAAGAAGAAATGGGTGAGATGATTTTTGATTGGTGATTTTTGATTTCAGTAATCGACATCACGACGGGACCACTCGCCTGGAGGAGTCACAAT
>CAUYYV010000016.1:0-20199 GCA_963577075.1 Phycisphaerae bacterium | reverse complement strand
CCCGCAGATCGACGACACACAAATTCCAGATCATGGGCCACGAGGGTTACCTGACCATCGGTCTTTTTGACGATGACCGGCCGGGCGAAATCTTTATCAAGATGTCCAAAGAGGGCTCGACGCTCAGCGGCATGGTCCAGGCTTTCACCCGCGCTTTCAGCCTCGCTCTGCAATACGGGCTGCCCTTGGAAGAGGCGGTCACCCGCTTCAAGAACATGCGCTTCGAGCCGATGGGCTCGACGTCCAATCCCGACATCCCCGAAGCCAAGAGCATCATCGACTACGTGGCGCGCTATCTCGAATTGAATTACGTGGCCGCCCCGGACAGGCGCTAACCAACGCTTCCTTTCGCAGATTCGCAACTGCACGTTCTTTGACACCGCAACCTGCGGCGGTATGCTTATTTATTCGCTGCCGCCGAACCAGGTCGGGGTGCCCTGCCTTGCGGCGGTGTCCGTATCTGGCAGCGCGAACTGGTGGTGCGGCGTAATGCGTGTTTTAACCAGGTCTATGTCGCTGTGGGGCGTTCTTGCGCTGTGCGCGGCTCCCATTGCGGCCGGTGCGGAAAAATCATTCCTTGGTTGGGAAGGCATGCGCACCGTGCGCCTCGACGGCATGATCGGACGGATGCACATCGAGGATCTGGACGGTAATGGTCGCCAGCAGATCATATTGATTAATACACGCAAGAGCCGGCTCGAATTGTTCCGCTGGCTTGATAAAGAAAAACGCAAAGATCATATCGATCTTGACCCGGACGATCCCAATGTTCTGCCCATGGCGCTCGAATTCGAGCGCGAGGAGATCGCGCTGGACGAATTGCCTCGCGATGTGGTCACCGCGGACCTCGACAAGGACGGCAAGCAGGAAATCATCGTGTTGGTCTCACCGCCGCTGAAGGTGCTGGTGTACGGCCGCGACGACGGAGGAAATTGGGTGCAACGCGCCGAGTACGAGCTTCTCCGCGGTGAGTTGGAGGGTGTCGGCCGACTTATGCTGATGCGCGGGCGTGAAAAGCCGCAATTGATAATTTCTTTCAACGACGGCATCCAACTGCTCGATCTTGTCGACAACGCCAAGCCGAAGTGGATGAGCCCACGCGAGACGGCCAAGCGGATCGACTGGTGGCTGATGGATTTCGACCGTGATGGCGACGAGGACCTGGTCGAATGGCGCAGCAAGCAGGACGCGCCGATCTGGTGGTACCAGAACATCGGTGACCACCTGTTGCCCGCCGAGAGTGTCGGCGACCAGTCGGTGCTCGCCGCCAAGGCGCTAAGCCATCCGGACAAGCCGGGGCAGATGCTTATCCTCGATGCTAATCAGGTGGGCGTCGCCAAGCGATACGCGCTGCGGCGCGGCGATGAAAGTCCCGGCGGCGATCGGCAGATGTTGCCGTTGCCTGACGGCGCAACGGACATCTGGTGCGGCATCGATCTGGACGGCACCGCAGCGGTGGTTTTTCCCGATCCGAAGCAGCCACGCCTGTTCGTGCACACGCTGACCGATACCGGCTGGTTGGCGGCGGAGCATTATCCGATCATCAGCAACGTGAAAGCCGTGGCGGCGCCGGCGGCCAAACCGGGCACTCTGTTGCTGTGGGCCAAGGACGCGGCTGATCTGCACATCAGCAGATGGGAAAACGGCCGACTGACCTTTCCCAAGCCCATGGTGAAATCCCCAGATGTCGACAATCGCGCGATCCTTGCGCTGGGATCGGTCGATCGCACGGTCTGGTGGGTTAAGAAAGTCGGCGACGATCTTGATCTGTACTACTGGCCGCCGACACTCGAGGAACCGGCGAAGGTACGATTTGAGGGCGTCGGTAAAAAGGCGGAGAAGGTCGCCTGGCTGGGTCGTACCAAGCTGATGGTTGTCGATCAGTATGCGCGTATCCCGAAGTTGGCCGTGCTTGGCGGTGGCAAACTGCAAGTCACCCAGCCGGCGCGCCTCAAGAAAATCGAGGTCGATGCGGTGCGACTGTTCGAGATCGACGGCAAGCTGAAACTGGCGCACATCTCGGACGGCGTATTGCAATGGCTGGGCGACGACCTGCACCCGACCGATCAGGTCATGCTGCCCGACGGGATGAGCCTGTCGCATTACGTGCCGTTGGGCGGTGGCAAGGCGTGGGTGCTCGAGCAGGGTGGCGACCGGATGCACCTGCTTAAACCAGACGACGCCGGTATCCCTCGGCTCGATCAGACGGTGAAGTTGCCGGGCGGCGTGGCGCTGAGCAACGATCCGGTGGTCGGGCTGATTCTGCGAGGTGATGATCGACTTATCAAGCTGGATGAGGGCAAACCATGGGAGTTGAAGCTGGTTGAAAGTTTCGACAACCGACGTGGCCGGCCCGTCGGGGTCAAGGAACCGACCGTCAACCGCCTGTTCACCACCGATATCACGGGAGACGGGTGCGATGAGGTCATACTCTGCGATGATAAACGCCATCAGTTGACCGTGCTGAGCCTTGGCAACGATAATCTAGCGCCGTTGATCTCGTGGAAAGTGTTCGACGACACGACATACCCTTACGGCGGCTTCGGCGATCGCGGCGCACGCGGGCAGCCGCGGCTGATCGAGGCCCTGGACATGGACGGCGATCGCGTGCAGGACTTGGCGATGATCTGTCACGACCGGCTGCTAATCTACCTGGCAAGGGAGATGGATCGGTGATGAATAGTATTCTCATTGTCGGTCTGTCTGTGCTTCTCGGGGCCAACGCCGCGTTGGCAGCGGACGATGGTTCGGGCAAGCCGAAGCGCGACGAGGTCGTCACGGTGACCATGGCCGACGGCGCGTCGATCACCGCACCGCTGCTGCGCAAGAGCAAGGAGGGGATGGTGCTCGATTTGGGATACGACGTGGTGAACATCCCCACCAGGCGCGTGCTCTCCGTGGACCGCGCCGACGTCGCCCGCCGCAACGATCAGGGCAAGGAGCACGATGTCTACATCACCGGCCGGCTCAAGGTCGCGCCCGTGACCGAACTCGTCGAGCGATATGGCGACGGCGTACTTATGGTCAAGACTGCCAGCGGGTTGGGCAGCGGGTTTATCATCAGCAACCTCGGTCACATTATCACCAACTACCACGTGGTAGAACGCGAAACCGAGATCTTCGTCACCCTGTTCGACAAGACGGAACAAGGCTACCGCAAGCGGGAGTTCAAGAAGGTCAAGATCCTGGCGACCCACCCGCTGCGCGATATTGCGCTGTTGCAACTGGAAGCGCAGGAGATGAAAGACTATCGGCCGCGGCCAGTGGTGATCTCGTCCGACCGGGATATCAGCCAGGGCGATCTCATATTCGCGATCGGCAATCCACTCGGGCTCGAACGGTCGGTGACACAGGGTATTGTCAGCTCGACCACGCGCACCATCGGGCACCTGCGCTTTATCCAGACGGACGCGGCGATCAACCCGGGCAATAGCAGCGGACCACTTTTCAACATGCGCGGTGAGGTTGTCGGCATCGTCTGCGCCGGTTCCACGTTTTTTGAAGGGTTGGCGTTCGGCATACCGGCCGAGGACCTGATCGACTTTCTGAAAAATCGCAGCGCCTACCTGTTTGATTCGTCGCAGCCGGGCAATGGGATCAAATACCTCGCCCCGCCCTTCAAGGGAAAGCAGGCCGCT
Source organism: Phycisphaerae bacterium (assembly GCA_963577075.1). Classification (GTDB taxonomy): domain Bacteria; phylum Planctomycetota; class Phycisphaerae; order Phycisphaerales; family Phycisphaeraceae; genus CAUYYV01. Next base: position 16,561 of record CAUYYV010000016.1, on the reverse strand, counting down.
GCCCCACGCCAAGGCGACAAGCGTCGCGACGAGGAGAAACCGCCAAAGCCACACCGAGGATGACGACCGCTAACAGGCCACTTGCTGCCGGTCATTGGGAAAATGAATCAACACAAAGGCGTTCGTTTATGAAACGACATCATCACATCGCCGTCGCGTTGCTGATCGTCGTAATCGCATGGATCGCCCCCCGCGCCGCCGCGGACGAGATGCGAGCGTCGTGGGATTGCCTGCCGAAACAGACACTGGTCGCGTTCCACGTGCCTGACGCCGTGGGCATGCTCAAAGAACTGCGCCAGCAGACCAAGTTGGGCAAGGTCATCCTCAGCCAGGAACGGTTCGACGGCCTTGAACGACTGATCAAGGAGATGGACCGCGACGGGTGGGATCAGATGACCGAGGACTTGGGGCGTTTCGGCCTCAGGCCGGAGGACTTGCCGTCGATATTCGCCGGTCCGATGGGCATGGCGTTGGTCGCCGAGCCACGCAAGGGGCGTGAGCCGTTGTTCGTCGCGTTGGCTTGGTTCGAGCCGGGCGCGGACATGGCCGATCGCCTGCTCAAGGCGCTCGGCCAGGCGATCGAGGACCAGCCCGAGGACCAGCCTCGGGTCAAGCGGTTCGATATAGAACTGGGCGGTCGCCGCATCATTCATCTGATCGTGCCGGTCACGCACTCACCGCGCTGGCGCGAGCCGGAGTTTCCCGACGGTTTCGAGGAGATGGGCGACCAGCAGCAGGACGAGGTATGGCAACAGATGGACGAGCAGCAGGGGCCGGTGGCGGCCGAGGACCGGATGCACGTGCTGATCGCGCGGTTCGCCGGCCGGTTCGTCGTTGCCATGACCCTGCCCCAGAACGAGGACCTGCTCGATGACGGCCTGGACGAAGAAGATGTGCCGATCAATTTCGAGCAGATCACCGGGCTGGAACGGGCCAAGGGCGTCGCCGCACGATTTCTGGCGGCGCATCACAACGACGAGGGCGGCGAGTTTGCCGCGAAGATCATGGCCACGCCGGGCCTGGCCGACGCCATGCCGCGTGGCAAGGTCTTGTTCGAGATGATCGCTAGTCTTGAGCAACTCGTGCCGCTGCTGGAGGTTCACGGTCAGGATGAGGCGATCCGGATCGTGAAGATACTCGGCGTCGATCGCGTCGGCGCAGGCGCCGCGCGCGCGACGCTTGACGGAAACGTGATGCGATCGGGCATGTTCATCGAAGCGCCTGCGCCGCGCACGGGCGTGGTGAAAATGATCGAGCAGATACCGCTGCAGTCCCAACCTGTCGAGTGGGCGCCCGCCGGGGTTGTCAACTACGCGCACTTCAGTTTCCACCCGGGTAATGCCTATGGGCTGCTCAAGGAAATGGCGGTGAAGATTGCGGGCCCACATGTTCAGCAACAGTTCATGATGGCCGAGACAGTACCCATGATGGCACTGGGCGTCGAGTTGCCAGATATCTTAGATACCCTCGGGCCCCGCTACACGTTTCTCGAGTTCGAGCCGAAATTTCCCGATGCCGACAAGATGAAACAGGACCCATCGGTCATGTTGGCGATGACGGCGATGGGCAACGTGGCGTTTCGCCGGATGGCATTGACTGTCGAGGCCGCCAACGAACCACTGTGGCGGCAACTGCACGACATGCTCAAGCAGAAACTCGCCCAATTACAACCGGGGATGGCGCCGATCGAGGTGATCGACGACGAGCAGGGGTTTGCGGGCATCCGCACCACGCAACAGGCGCCGGTAAGGTTTGGGGCATTCGTGGGTCGGGGCCACCTCGTGATGGCATTGGGCGACGACGTGGCCAACCAGGTGCTTGCCGCCCTGCGCAACCCGCCACAAGGCAAGCAGGCCCTGCGCGGCGCCGACGTGGTACGGCAGGCCGGTCGGATGATCAAGTTGCAATCAGGCCTTGCCTACCAGATCACGGATAACGACCGCTATGTGCCGAAAATGATCATGGGCGCTATTGAGTACTGGTTCAATATGATCAATGTGGAAATGGGTTTGGCTGCTGCCGAGGGTGACTCTGACGAGCTTGATGAAGACGAGGGCGTCAAGTTTGAGCAGCACGGGATTGACGAAGCGGGCAAGCGAAAGATCGAACAGTTAAGGGCATGGTTTCCCACGGAAGACGAATGGAAGGGTGTATTCGGTGTCGGCGTCGGACAGATGCGGGCGACCGATCACGGCCTGGTTGCCGAGAGCGCCGCGGTGCTCAGCGTGGACGAGTAATGCCGCACGCAACAACATTCAGCCGCGACGCAAAGGTGAGCGTTACGTTTATCTCGCGACATGCGCTATTGCGCCGTTGAAACGCGCACGATCGCACCCTGCCTTCCGGTCGATCCATTACAATATCGACCGTCACCAGGAGCCAGCCATCGCCCGCCCGCCCAACATTCTGCTGCTGATGGCCGACCAGCAAAAAGCGTCGGCCACGAGCGTGTACGGCAACGCGCAGATCAACACACCGCTGACCGATCGCCTGGCGGCGTCGGGCTGGACGTTTGGCGACACATATGCAAACAGCTCGATCTGCACGCCGTCGCGGGCGTCGCTGCACACCGGAGTTCACCCGCTGGTGCATCGGGTGACCTGCCACCAGCACCGCGCGCCTTACAACCTGCCGCAACTGGCCGAGTTGATGACGGCCGGCGGCTATTACACCGCGGTGATCGGTCATTACGAGTTGCCGCGCAACCTCGGGCGTGGCTGGCACGAGCAGGTGGACGAGCGCGAATACGGACCGCTTCAGCAGGCGTACCGGTGCAAGTACGACGTGCCGGGTCAGTTCGGCTGGTCGGCGGGCCCAACGCCCTGCACGGCCGAGCAAGGCCATTCACACCGGGTCGCCGATCGAGCGCTGCGCATGCTGGACGCGGCTGAGGCATCGGATCGCCCGTTCTTCATGCACGTCGCCTTCGACGATCCGCACCCGCCGTTTGCCGTCCCGCCCCCGTATGACACGATTGTCGACAGGGCCGCGATTCCGCTGCCCGACCTGGGCGACGATCACGGCCGGCCCCCGTGGCAGTTCACGGCGCGACAGGAATACCAGACCGAGCGGGCCACCGAAGATGACTACCGCAGGATGCTCGGCGTCTACTACGGCATGATCACCTGTGTCGATCATCAAATGCAACGCCTCTACGACTCTATGCAGAAGCGCGGGTTGCTCGAGAACACCTGGATCATTTTCACCTCGGACCACGGCGATTACACCGGTGAGAAGGGCCTGTTCACCAAGGGCGAGTCGCTTTACGAGTGTTTGCTGCACGTGCCGCTGATTATCTGCCCGCCCCAGGGCGCCGAGGCCGACCGCGACACGCGGATCGGAGGGCTTGTTGAACTTGTGGATCTGATGCCGACCATTCTCGGCCTGGCGGGCATTGAAGCGCCCCAGTACGCCCAGGGCCACGATCTGGTGCGCTGGGCTCGTGACGGCGCGCTACGCCCGCTGCGCGACGCGGCGTTTGCCCAGGTCGGCGATTATCACGGCAAATTGAAGAACACGCTGCCGAAGGGTATCGCGGGTGTCTGTCGGCACCCGGGCCTGGTGCAGTGCGCTCGAACGCTCGAGTTCTCATATGTGCGCGACCCGGACTACGGCGACGAGGCCTACGACCTGCGCACCGACCCCAGGGAGTTGGTCAACCTGCTCAACGACGGTGCCGGGCCCGAGCCGGCCGAGGTCGCCGCGCTTCGCCGTCAGCTTGAGCAGTGGCAGACGCAGTGCGTGCGCCTTGGTGAGCGGTTGCAGGTCGTGCCGGGCGACCGAGGCTTTTTTGAGGGCTGGGAATGACGGTCCCCATCGCACAACGGCCAGGGCGTTGCGGTGGCAGATTCGCGGCGCGCTTGCTAAAGTCAGTCGTTTTCCGCATCCGGCACGAGGTGACACGGTGACCACGGCGATTATTTCAGATATTCACGGCAATGTCGATGCCCTGCGCGTCGTGCTCGATGATATTGAGACGCGCGGGATCGAACATGTTCTCTGCCTGGGTGACATCGTCGGCTACGGGCCAAATCCGCGCGAATGTCTCGACCTGGTCATCGAGCGGTGTACGTGGGCGCTGATGGGCAACCACGACTTTGCCGTCCTCTACGAGCCGACCAGTTTCAACGCCAGCGCCGAAGCATCGACGTTCTGGACCCGGTCACAACTCGACGAGGATGACGACGACCAGAAACGCCGCCAACGCTGGGAGTTTCTCGGCGGGTTGCGTATCCGCGAGCGGCATGATGGCGCCCTGTGTGTGCACGCCTCGCCGCGCAGACCGATCAACGAATACATCTTTCCCGAAGATGTGATCACGGCGCCTTCGAAGATGAACGCCCTGTTCGATAGGATCGACCATGTCGCTTACGTCGGGCACACGCACATCACCGGTGTGTTCACCGACGAACCGGACTTCTATCCGCCTGCCGATCTCGACGACGATAGCTACAAGATCAACGACTTCGAGAAATGCATCATCAACCCCGGATCCGTCGGTCAGCCCCGGGACCGCGACCCACGTGCCAGCTATGCCGTCATCGACGGCATTGATGTGCGTTTCCATCGGCTTGAGTACGATATCCAGGCCGTGATCGAAAAGGTTCAGGCCATCGCGCAACTCAATAATTTTCTGGGGATGCGTCTGCTGGAAGGCCGCTAAGCCGACGCTTCCGTCGCATCGGCTATGCCCCTGTCCGGCTGGGCCGAGACCGCTGTGATCCACCGATTTCTCGCCGCGACGGCGTCGACATCAGCCCGACTCTTACGGAGACCCGCGGCGCTGATGGCGCAAGGCCGGGCGCCATGATATGATCGAGCGTATCCACCGACGATGGACCACACGCCTACGGGAGTAGCCGACGATGCCAATTGAAATCACGATGCCGCGGCTTTCGGACACGATGGAAGAGGGATCGCTGGTCAAGTGGCGGGTGCAGGTGGGTGATCGGGTCACCGCTGGCGACCTGTTGGCCGACATCGAGACGGACAAGGCAACGATGGAGTTGCAGTCATTCGACGATGGCGTGGTGGCCCGGCTCGTCGCCGATGAGGGCCAGACCCTGCCGGTCGGCGAGTTGATCGCCGTGCTCGCAGGGGAGGGTGAGAGCGTTGGCGACGCTGTCAATGGGCTGGATTCCGCCCCGGCCGCGACGGTTGCGACCATGCCGGATTCCACACCGTCTCACATCGTGAGTCCCGAAGCAGTCGAGATCACGCCACCGCATAATGGCGACAGAATCCGCATCAGCCCCGTGGCACGCAAGATCGCCGAGCAGCGGGGTATCGATCCCGCCGCGTTGACCGGGACCGGCCCATCCGGGCGAATCATCAAGCGCGATGTGCTCGCTGCAGGTGACGCGGGTCTCGCCCCCCCGCTGGTCAAGCCGGTGCCGACCGCTGTCGAGGCGAAGTCCATCCCGCTGACGAACATGCGGATGACGATTGCTCGGCGGCTCGTTGAATCAAAAACCACGATCCCGCATTTCACTGTCACCGTGGCCGTCGACATGGATCCCCTGCTGCGGGTTCGCCAGGACATGAACAAGCAACTTGCGGCGGAAAGCGTCAAGCTGTCGGTCAACGATTTTATCGTGCGCGCCTGCGCCATGGCGTTACACGATCACCCGGTATGCAATAGCTCGTGGGAGCAGGACGTGATCCGTCAGCCGGGTACGATCAACATCGGCATTGCCGTCGCCATCAGTCATGCCAAGGGCGGTGGTCTTGTCGTACCCACCCTGCGCGATGCACAGAGCAAGTCACTGCGCCAGATCAACGCTCAAATCAGAGCGTTGGTCGCAAAGGCGCGCGACACGGGCCTGACCGTCGAAGAGATGTCAGACGGCACCTTTACCCTCTCGAACCTCGGTATGCTCGGCGTCGATCACTTCGAAGCAATCATCAACCCGCCGCAGTCAGCGATTCTCGCTGTCGGGGCCGCGCTGGAAAAACCGGTCGTACGCGATGGGCGGATTGTCGTCGGTCGTGAAATGACATGCACCCTCTCCTGCGATCACCGCGTCATTGACGGCGCCGAGGCCGCCAAGTTCCTGCAGACACTCAGGTCCCTGCTCGAACACCCCGCTGCGATGCTCGTGTGATATTGGCAGCACAGCGTGGTAGGGTGGACACTGGCGGTTTCTATAAGCCTGACAGGAGAGTTTTCGTGATGAATCAGACGTTTATGACACGTCCGGACGAGGCCCTGGCCGTTCACGAGTCGATCTACGGCCACAACTCGACGTTCGTGTCGCTCGACGACGGTCGGATCTTGCAGGTCTGCCTCGGCGGCGCAATGGTGCACAGCGACGACGGCGGCATCACCTGGTCCCAACCGGGCGGCGAGGACATCCGCAACGCCTACGGCTCGATGTTCCGATGCCAGTTCCGCGACACCAACGGCGACCCGGTCGGCGGCTCGGAGTGCTCGCTGGTCAAGCTGTCGGAAAAAGACGCGATTGGCCTGGCGGCGCGCGTGCCGGACGTCATCGAGGGACAGACCTACGCCACCCTGCCCGCTCAGTCCAAGTTCGTCTTCTGGCGCAGCAACGACGCGGGCGAGACCTGGCAGCCGCCCGTCCGCATGACGGCGCCCGGGTACAACACGGGCAGCTATCAGGACGTCTTCCTGCGCACCAGCTCGGGACGCATCGTGCTTTCCGTGTATCACTTTCTCGGCCAGAGCAATCCCTGGAAGGACATGATCTGCGAGCCGATGACCGGCCGGCTGATCAACGACCAGCAGTGGATGCCGACGGCGGGGCATTTCTTCGACTCGCGGTTTACATGCGTGTACGTCTTGTATTCCGACGACGACGGGCGCACGTGGCAGCGCAACAAGGACGGCGAGTTGACCATCCTGCTCGACTGGAATGCGTTGTTCAGCTATGGCAACGAGTGCTCGGTGACGGAAGTAGTCCCCGGAAGACTATTGCTCATGATGCGCAACGGCCTGGGTCGGTTGTTCCAGGCGTGGAGCAACGACAACGGCGAGTCGTGGACGAAACCGCAGCCGACGCCGCTGGCCTCACCAACGTGTCCTGCGCAGATTCGCACGCTGCCCAACGGGCACCTGCTTTGCGTGTGGAATCAGGAGGGCGAGCAGGAGATCCGCCGCGGCCTGATCCGCGTGCGCGTCTCGACGGCGATCAGCCGCGATGGCGGGCGGGTGTGGGAGTTCTTCCAGAACCTGATTTCCTACAACGAGGTGATGCGCGTCGAGCCGGGTCCGGTGGGGCCCACGCGACCGGCAGAGATGTACATGCCCGCGGGTCAGCCCGCTTTCGAGCGCGATCCGGCGCTTATTGTGGGCGAAACCGTCAATCACCGAGCCAGTTATCCGTCCTGTCACGTGCTCAAGGATCGTGTCATCGTGACGCACACCTACAGCGAGTACGAGCTGGACCCGGTCAATGCCACGCTGATCGGCTCCGCGAAGGCCGGCGGCCCGAATCAACATCAAAAGGTGCTGCCCCTGACCTGGTTTTACGGCGGCAAAGAACCGGCGGACAACCCGTTTCTCAAAACGGCATACGAGCCGGCCAAGCCGTGAGTGTTTCGTCCCGTGCGCATCGTCGGCGATAGATTGACCGACTCGCTATTGAACCGGGGGGATGTACTTGTTGAACAGTTTGGCGTAGTCCTCGCGGACGGGGCTGAACACATCGAGCACGACGGCGGGCCCGTCAACCGGGCGGGCGCCGTGCGGGGTGTTGGGCGGAATGATAAACATGTCGCCCACCGTGCAGACTCTCGTTTCTTCGGCGATCGTCAGCTCGAGCCGGCCGCGAAGCATGATGCCCCCCTGCTCGTGGGGATGCGAGTGCAACGGCACGACGCTGCCCTCGTCCATTTCAAGATACGACAGCATCACGTGCTTGCCATAAGGCGTCCGCGCCCGCGCGCCCGGGGCCAGCTCGACTGGCTCGTAATCATCGATGGAAATAAATGGCATTGAGACACCTCCTCGCAGGAACGGTTCAACACACGGCGCGGGTCGTGTCCGATGCGCCGAAAATCAGGTGGCGTGGCGCCGTGATGGTCATTTCGTCGAATATTTCGCCGCCGAACTCCTCGACCAGCAGTTGCACACCGTCGAGCCTGCTATCGAGGCTTTCTGGACGGTGCATGTCCAACGCCAGGAACTGATACCGCTCGTTGGTGAGCCATTGGCGCACGAGCCGGTTGGCGGTGTAGCCTTCCGCGCCGGTGAATGATCGGAAGTTGCCCTGTAGCCAAACGCCCTTTTCGATCAGCCGGGTCACGCCGGCGTCGAGTTCTTTCGAGGCCGGTATCCGCTCGGGATGGGCCAGGATAGGCTGAAATCCGTTGCCGATAAACCAGTCGTAAGCCGTGTCGATCCACCTGGGCCATTTATCCTGCCAGAAATCGGTTAGCACGCATCGTGAGCCGGCAAGCGTCGGCACGCCGTGGACCTTGAGCCAGTCGATTACGCCGTCGAACAGGCACACCTCGCCACCAGGCCAGAGGCGATAGGCCACGCCGGCGCTTGCCAACTTGGCGTTCAACTGAGCCGTCAGAATCTCGATGCAAGGCGCGGTGTTGAGCGGGTAAACCTCCGGGTACATGTGCGGGGTGCAGATCGAGCCGACGTAACCGGCCGCCTTGAGCTGTTTGATCGACTCCAGCACCTGATCCATGTTTTCACAGCCGTCGTCGATGCCGGGCAGCATGTGGCTGTGAATGTCGATGCGCCCGCAGGGTGAATCACTGGTGCCGGTTGGTTTGGTGTCAGCCATCGGTGTTGTTGTCCGGTCTCCACGGCCGATCGGTTGCACGGCCGCGTCCTACCTGGTTTGCGCCGATGCGGCGCGGCGGCCAAAGGTAAGCTGATCGGTTTGGCCCATCAGGTGCAACCGCAACAGTTGGATCGCTGATTTGGCCGCCCGGTCCCGAATCTTCTCGCGATCGCCGGTCAGGTCCAGCAGTACCGCGTCGGTTTGGAAAGCGTCGCGCTGGGACGGGTCACGCCAGGCGATCGCGATCCACACGGTGCCAACCGGTTTTTCTTCGCTGCCGCCGCCGGGGCCGGCGATACCGGTGACCGCAACGGCCAAGTCCGCACCGCTTCGGCCCGCGGCGCCTTGTGCCATCGCTCGGGCCACCGACGCGCTGACCGCGCCGTGCTCGGCGATCAGAGCCTCATCGACGCCGAGCTGTTCGACTTTCATCCGGTTGTTGTACGTCACCCACCCTCCGGCATACACGTCGCTTGAGCCGGGCATGTCGGTGATTATCTTGCCGACCAGTCCGCCGGTGCAACTCTCGGCCGTGGCGACTGACGCCCCACGCTGTTGCAGCAACTTGGCCAGTGACCGCTGAATCGTCTGTTCGTCGCGGCCGAACACGATCGCGCCGAGACGATGCTCGATCCGTTCGGCCGTCTCCTCTAGCCGGCGTTGTGCCTCGTCGGCGTCGGCGAACTCGCTGCGAATTCGCACGGCCACGAACCCGTTGCTCACGGTCGTGCCGACCAGCGGATTGCGGTCGCGCCGGGCCAGATCGCCCAATTGCTCGGCGACACTGCTCTCGCCGGCGCCGAATGTGTTGATTGTGCAGGTCAGTATCGAGCGTTGGTTTCCGAATTTCGCCGCAAGATCAGGCAGGATGGATTGCTCGAACATGGCGACCAACTCGACGGGCACGCCGGGGGTTACGTAAATCACTGCCTGGCCGATTTTTGCCTTGATGCCCGGCGCTGTGCCGCATGAGTTGGCGATGACCTGCGACCCGCGTGGGTGCATGGCCTGGATCTTGTTGCGATCGGGCATCGCGCGTCCGCCCCGGGCGAAGAACCTGCTGATTACCTCGATGCTCGGCTCGTGCAGCACCAGATCGGTATCCATCGCATCGGCCATGGCCTGGCGGGTCAGGTCGTCATCGGTCGGGCCCAGGCCACCGCTGATCAGCACCAGCAGCGCCGAACCCGCCGCGACCCGGATCGATTTGGCGATCGCGGCCTGATCGTCGGCAACCGTCTGGTGGTACTGCGTGCCCACCCCCAACCGCGCCAGTTGCGCGCTGAGGTAGGCGCTGTTGGTGTCCACCGTCTGGCCGAGCACCAGTTCGTCACCAATCGAAATAATCGCTGCTCGCATGCGGCAATTGTAGCCGATGATCGTATAATCCGGGCGTGGTCGAAACACCGGTCATCATGGACGGTAAGGCGTTGGCGCAAAAGGTGCTCGATCAGTGTGCCGCGCGAGTTGCCGTGATCAGGAAAAAAGCAGGGATCACCCCCGGACTGGCGACGGTGCTCGTCGGCGCGGACCCGGCGTCGGTGACGTACGTGCGCATGAAGCATCGCCGCTGTGAAGCGGTCGGCATGCAATCGATTCGCATCGAATTGCCGGCCACGACGACGACTGAACAACTGATCGACAAGATCAACGAGATTGGCCGCGACGCGAAAGTACACGGCATTCTGCTGCAACACCCGGTTCCCGATGGCATCGATGAGCGCGCCGCATTCGAGGCGATTCCGCCGGACAAGGACGTCGATGGCGTGACGGTCCACAGCTTTGGACTTGTCGCGTTCGACCTGCCCGGCGCGTATTGCTCGTGTACTGCTGCGGGCATCATGCATCTGCTCGACGAATACCGCGTCGAGGTCAAGGGCAAACATGCGGTGGTCATCGGTCGCAGCCGGATTGTCGGTAAACCGGTTGCCATGACGCTGCTGGCAGCGCACGCAACGGTGACGATTTGTCACTCGCGGACAAAGAACTTGGCTGAGGTCGTGGGGCTTGGCGACATCGTCGTCGCCGCCGTCGGCAAACCAAAATTTGTCAAGAGTGACTGGATCAAGCCGGGAGCGATCGTCATTGACGCGGGCTACAACGAGGGTAACGTCGGTGACGTGGATCTGGATGCCGCGGCCGGCCAGGCGTCGATGCTCACGCCTGTGCCCGGTGGCGTTGGGCCGATGACCATTGCCATGCTCATCGATCAGACGGTGACGGCCGCCGAACGGCGGCATGGGATATGCTCGAGGCTTGAGGCCTGACGGTTGGGGATCACGCACGAGCCTTGAGCCTGCCAGCCCTTGCGGAACGTACAATGACGCAGTTTAACGCACCGACCTATGACATCGAGCGGCCGACTGGTCATTGCGCGTTTACCGGTGAGCCGTTGACACCGAATGGTCCTTACATGGCCACACTCATCGATATTGATCCGCAGGATCTACCCGTCGCGGGCGACAACAAGCAATCCGCGTCGGCCGTGCTGGGGATGCGACGATTGGATGTCAGTTGGCAGGCATGGCAGCAGGGGCGCCGGCCCGACAAGATGTTTTGCCACTGGAAAGCCACCGTCGCTGAGCCGCACAAGAAAAAGAAGTTGTTTGTTGATGACGAGGTGTTGTTGAACCTGTTTCGTCGCCTCTCGGATGAAGAGGACGCTCAACGCATCGCGTTTCGGTTCGTGCTCGGGCTGATCCTGATGAGAAAAAAACTGCTGCGCTACGACGGCACGAAGCGCAAGCCCAGCGCCGACGAGGAGAGTCAACCGACCGAAGAAAACTGGTGGCAGGTGACGGCGAAGCTGGATTTGTCCAAGGGGCCGCTGGGTAAATGGAACGAAGATGACAGGCTCGAGATGCTCGATCCGCACCTGGAAGATCTACATATCGAGCAGATCACGCAACAACTTGGCGAAGTACTTGAAGCCGAGCTGTGACAAAAAAGAGCGTCACAATCAATATTTAAAGCCGCTACCACCGGTTACGGCTTTATGATCAGGCATGCACACCATTTGTAATTTACTGATCGGTTTGGTTGCCCCGTGGTTATGGACGGCGGCGCTCATGTTAATCGTGGTCGGCTGCATCACGCCCGGCACCCCACATCAACCCGATCCGATGCCTGGCTACGTCGAACTGGCGCAGCGGTACAACAGCCGTCTCGCGGATTTCAAGAGGCTGCGCATGGCCAGCTTGTCAATTGTGTGCACCGTCGTCGACGATCGTGGCAAAAAGAAAACGCAGAGTTTCAACGGCAGCCTGGCGATCGAGCCGCCCTACCGGCTGATGCTCACGGTCAAGCATATCGGCGCGGGCATGTCGCCGTTCTTGTGGGCCGGCAGCAACAAGGAGTACTACTGGCTGTTCGATGCGAGCGACAAGGAACACAAGAAGGTTTACTTCGGCCGCCACGATCAGATCGACAAGGCCCGGCCGATCGATCTGGAGTTGCCGCTTCACCCGCGTCAGATTGGCGCATTGCTCGGGCTCGTGCCACTGCCGGCTCACGGCGACGGCGAGGCGCCCCGCGTGCAGTGGCGGGACGAGAGCCTGTATGTCGAACTGCCGCAGTCGTCGATCGCAATGTGGATCGACGCCGAGTCGTACCTGCCCGTTCGCGTGGATATGGGTGATGGCGGAGGTGGTTGGGTCGAGGGCCGGCTCGATCAGCCGGCCCGCGTCGAGTTGGAATATTCACCGGATAGGCCGCTTACTCCGACGCGACTCGTCATTCGACGCGGAGGCCGCGATGAGCAGTTTCGCCTGATTCTCTCTCGCGACCGCCTGCGCGATTTTCCGTTTAAAGAAAGCTGGTTCGACTTCGATAAGCTGCGCAAATACTACAAAATTCCCGATGATTACGCGCACCGGATCGACCTCGATCGTCGCCGGCGAGAACCCGGTGCCAAGGATTCCGGCACGACGCCGCCAGATCAGTAATCCGCTGGTGGGGACACGTGGTATATCGAATACGTCCGGAGGGTCCGATCCGCGGAGTGACGGCGCATCATGGTGCGTCTTGCCTCGTACTTTGCGATTCGAATATCGTGACGCTCACATCACTTTTCGTAAAATGAGTAATCAAATCGTGACGGGAAATACGGATGGTGATACACGTGCTTGGCTGTATGTTTCACGGTTTTCATCTGGTCGACGGGAATCTTGCGGGCGAATGGCAACCGTTCCGTGTTGGCGATCTCACTAATGATTGCAGCGATCGTATCGACGGTTCGCGCCATGACTTTTGGGTCCACATTGGCGAGGTTGTCATGCTTGCCGTGCAGTGACCAATACCCCCCCAAGGTGTTGCCGAACATGTTCGGCCGTGCGAGGCGAATCGACGGCACGCCGCCGATGTTCAGCGGGAACTGATCACTGAAGCCGTTGACCCCATGGATAATTTTGGCCGGGTGATCGCGTTTGTCGTAATGCCGCTCGGTAATCCGCAGAAGCGAACGCGGTCCCGTGACCCATAGCATGTCTTCACCGGCCCGGCTGGCTATCGCGTCGGCATTGATGGTCAGCACGTGCTGCTGTCGCAGCTTCTTGTTGAACGATCGCATGTAGACGTACGCCCCGATGCTCAGTTTCTCCTCGACGCCGAAGCTGATGAAGCGAATCGTGCGCTTGGGGCGTCGTCGCGCAAAGAGACGCGCCAGTTCGAGCGCGAACACAACCCCGCTGGCATTGTCGTCGGCACCAACAGTGCCCGCCACGGCATCGTGATGGCCGCTGACAACGATGATCTGATCCGGGCGGGTGGTCCCGGTGACCTGCGCCATGACGTTCTGGCTCATCGCGGGGTACACGCAGCCCTGAATGTCCAGTTCCGCCTTGAGCGGCAGTTGCCCGAGCAACTCGGTGGCCTGTCGGTAGGGAATACCCACGGTGGGCAGGTCGTATCCCTCGACCCAGTGTGGGGCCGCGCCGATGGCGGTACGCCATTCAAATGGCACGCGGGCGTCCACGGCGATCAGGCCGGCCATGCCCGAATCGATCAGCCGCTGCGTCAAGGGCCGATCCATCAGCGACATGCCCCCGATGATCAGTCCGATCTTGCCGCGCAGGTTTCTGCGGAATTTAAACTCGTGGCCGCCCTCGAGGTATTCGATCGGACCCCGCACCGCACCGGCCGGCGTGTTCACCGAAAACATGAAAGGCTCGACGTTGTCGACACGTTTTCTCGAGCGACCGGATTGGATCCACAACGCACAGCGCGACGGCTTGTAATTGGGAAACTCAAACGATTGCTGCTTAAGCTCGGTCAGACCAAACCGTTTGAATTGCCGTTCGACATAATCAGCGGCACGCTGTTCATCCTCACTGCCGCTGACGCGTTCGCCGATCGTGTCACATAGACTGCGCCAATGCCTGCGGATCTGCGTCAGATCCGCGTGCCGTGCATTTGACATGAACTGCTCCTGACAATCTAGGGCTGTAGGGATAATCTAAACAACGAGTCTTGGCTTGGCAGGCCCCTCGGTGGGTTCGCGTGGGCCATGATACTGGCGGTCTTTGACCGGCTTGGCCGGGTTGCCCACGCAGACTCTCCACGGCGGCAAATCCTTGAACACGCTCGAGCGTGCGCCGACCAGGGCGCCACGTCCTATGCGTACGTCCGGGCCGATGAATACATCGGCGGCGATCCACACGTCGTCCTCGATCACGATAGGCGGGCGCAGCAGCGGGAAGTCGGGACGTGTGTGATCGTGCGTGCCGGCACAGATGTACGAATACTGGCTGATCGTCACGCGATCGCCCAGCGTGATTCGCCCGAGGCTGTACACAATGCATTCGTCGCCCAGCGTCGAGTAATCACCCATCGAAAAATGCCAGGGTACCTCGACTCTCACCGATCGGCGGATAATACAGTGACGGCCGATCTTCGCACCGAACCGTCTCAGCAGAAACGCGCGCCAGCGATACATCGTACGGAACGAATAACGAAACAAGGTATGTTCGACGATCGACCACAACAAGCGTGCGATCTTGGCTCGCGTGGCCCACGGGCTGACCTGGCGCAGGGTGGGGTCGAACTGGTCATATTGTTCATCCGGTGGTGCCGGTTCGATCAGCGGTGGCTGCTCGACATTCTCCGTGCGCGTCGAACGCTCGGGCGCCGTGGCGAACTGTGATAGTGCGGTGACCGCGTCACCCTGTGCCGCGATGCCGCGACGAATCTCGAGCATGCGAAGCTGGATCAATTGCTCGTACGACGAGATAAACAAACAGAAGTGCAGGCCGACCCGTCCGTCGAGAAATCCGAGCCTGATGAAGTACATGTAGATGAATCGAAACACCCATCGGGCGGGAAGCCTCGCGTACACGTGCCGCTTGAACCACCGCCTTCGCGCCAGCGGATTGCCGAACAGTCGTGGTTCTATGAGCTGCTCGTCCTGCTGGAACTTCTGGCGGAAAATCTCCTGTGCTTCGAGCGCCGCGTATTGGGCGTGCTTGGCATGGTAGTAGTCAAACCCGCGTCGGTCATGGTGCTCCATGTGGCCGTGCAGATAACCGCAGGGCCTGTCCACGAGCATGTGCTCGTGCACCGCGCGATCCTCGTAGCGAGCCATGCCGCGCTTGAAGAAGCGAAGGTTCCAACTCGGGTAATATCCACAATGACGGATCCGCTTGCCAAGAAAGACCAAATAGCGGTTGACGTAGTACCCGGATTCGCGTGTGACGGGGAGCGGTTGGGACGCAATCGAAATCATTTCATCGCGTAGTTCCGGCTGGATCACCTCGTCGGCGTCGAGAATAAAGATCCAGTCCGACTCGAAGGGCAGATTGTCAAGTCCCCAATTTTTCTGCCGGCCGTAGCCGAGCCAGTTTTGGTGGACGAACTGGGCACCCTCACGCCGGGCGATCTGCTCGGTCTGATCCGTCGAACCGCTGTCGAGCACGAACACGTTGCGGGCCCAGTCCTTGACGCTGCGCAGCGCAAAGGGCAGGTTTTCCTGCTCGTTGAGCGTCGGGATCATGACGTCGATGTTGGCCTTTTCAGACATGCGACTGAACCTTATATCGGGTCAGCAGGTCGGTCAATTTGTTGGGTTGGCCACTCGTTTTCCAGGTGTCACATCCCTAGTACGAACGCAAGAACCGGATGGTGCTTGGCTTGCGCGGCATGACGCCGGGCACCGCCCGCGTTATCGGCAGAAAAAAGCCGCATACCCATGCGTTGTTTGAGCCTGCGGGCCGGTTGTTATCGCCGGTGATCCGCCCCGGAAAATGGCGCGAAATTTTGAATTTCCGGCGGCGGCGTTTGTGTCCGGCATGGTTATATCGTCTTGTTTCAGCGATGAACGAGCCAGGGCATGATTTCTTGGAGGTGGCACGATGAAGGGTTTGCTACAAACGACGGCTTGGGCGGCAGGCATCGTCGTGATCGTATTGGCAGCGCTGAGTCCTGACGGGGGTGTGATGTATCACAGTCCGATGGCGGCGGCGGCAATGGGCCTGATCGGATTGGGCCTGATCAAGCGGGCCCGCGAACGGGCCGGCCAGGTCACCACCGACGCCGAACCGCGACGCGGCCGATAACCAGCCGATTCAATTTACCCAAGCTCAGTCGCCGCCGACTGACCAGCCGGGAGGCTCAGTCGGCTGACTTTTTTTATAACCAATGAGCGTGCGACTGCGCGATAACGGTCAGTAGCAGATATAGGGTCGGTACAAGGAGTAGACATGAACGCGTTCCTTGATAGCGTGCTCCCAACGCCACTCGACGTGCCCGTCCGCCATGCCGACGTTGCCGCCGATCGCGCCGGCATTCGGTCCACGGAGATGGTTGAG
>CAUYYV010000015.1:0-20591 GCA_963577075.1 Phycisphaerae bacterium | reverse complement strand
CGCCGCACCGCTGTACGAGATGCTGCCGCTGGGCGGCGTCGCGTGAGCCTACGGGCGGATCTGAAAGATCGCCTCGATCTCGACGCTGATGTTGCCCGGCAGCGAGCCCATGCCCACCGCGCTACGGGCGCCCACGCCGTGATCGGCGCCGAACACATCGGCAAACAACTCGCTGCAACCGTTGATGACCTGCGGATGCTCCTTGAAATCGGCCGCCGCGTTGACCATGCCAAGCAGCTTGATCACACGCTCGACCCGGTCGAGGCTGCCCAGATTGCCGCGCAGGGTCGCGAGAATGGCCAGCCCCGTCTGACGCGCTGCGGCCTTGCCGGCGTCGAGGTCGCATTCGACGCCCACCCGGCCGGTCATCATGCTCTTGTCAGCCTTTAGAGGCCCGTGCCCGGACACGTAACCGATGTCACCCACCTGCACAAACGGCTTGTACACACCCGCAGGCGGCGGCGGCGGCGGCAACTCGATGCCCAGGTCATTTAGGCGATGTTCTGCACTCATCGACTGGCTCCTCGTTGACAGCGTCGCCGCATTGTAGCGAAAAGCGCCAAGTCCGATCTGCGAGGCGCGAAGCAAGGGCATGCATTACCTGTTCGACATATTGGTAGGTCAGCAACACACCGATCAGCACGCCCTTGGCTCGCTTTTTTCCTGTCGCTTCCATGCGGAATCCACCCGGCGGGGGTTGACCTGCCCCACAAGTGACACCGGTGCCCATGTCGGCGTTCCCCCTGCTGCGACATGGCCGGTTGGCGAAGGGGCGTAGCCCCGGAGTCAGGCGGTGACGATGTGCCCTCGGTCACCGGTGACGCCGCGGGTGACACCGCGGGTGTCGATGATCAGCTTGGCGTGATCGGCGATTGACTGCCAATCGTAGGCGCTGTGGTGAGTCGCGATCAGCACACAATCATATTGGCCAAGTGAATCAGGCGTGAACTCGACGCTGGTCATGTGCAGATCGTGGTGGCGCATCGGGTGGGTCGATGGGACGTACGGGTCGTGGTAGCTCACCTGGGCATCCAGCGCGAGCAGCTTTTCGATCAACTCGAAGCTGGGGCTTTCGCGGACATCGTCGACATCGGGCTTGTACGCCAGGCCCAGCACAAGCACATGGGCTCCGCGGATGAGTCTGCCCCGCTCGCTGAGCGCCAGGACGGTACGGTTGACGACGTAATCGGGCATGGCGCTGTTGATCTCGCCGGCCAGTTCGATAAACCGCGTAGGCAGCCCGACCTCGCGCGCTTTCCAACTCAGATAAAACGGATCGATTGGGATACAATGACCGCCCAGCCCCGGCCCGGGATAGAACGGGCTATACCCGAACGGTTTGGTCGCGGCCGCCTCGATCACTTCCCAGATGTCAACGCCCATTTTCGTCAGCAGCACTTTCATCTCGTTGACCATCGCGATGTTGACAGCGCGGTAGATGTTCTCGAGCAGCTTGGCGGCCTCGGCAACCTCGGCGGTGCGGACGGGGATGACCTTGTCAAAGGCGCAGCGATAGAGCGCCACGGCCACGCGGCCGCTGGGCTGGTCGATCCCGCCAACGAGTTTGGCGATGGTGCGCGTGGTGTGGTCGGCTCGCCCCGGGTCCTCCCGCTCAGGCGAATAGGCGAGAAAAAAGTCGCTGCCGCATCCAAGCCGAGGCGTCTCGAGCCGGGGCAGCAAAATTTCACGCGTGGTGCCCGGATAGGTGGACGACTCGAGCACAACGAGCTGGCCGGGCCGAAGCGTTCGCGCCACGTCCGTGACCGTTTGCTCGACGAAGCTCAAGTCGGGCTGCTTGTGACGATCCAACGGTGTGGGCACGCAGATAAGAATGGCGTCGGCGTCGGCAAGTCGACCAAAGTCGCCAGTCGCGTCGAATCGGTCGGTGCCGCACATCCGCCGCACCATGTCATCGCCCAGGTGCTTGAGATACGTCTGCCCATCAAGCAGCATCCGCACCTTGCTAGCATCGGTGTCGAACCCGAGCACGGCAAATCCGGCGTCCCAGAACGCGTGCAGCAGCGGCAGGCCGACATATCCCAACCCCATCACGGCCACCACCGCCGAGCGATCCTCGAACTTTGCTTCCAATTCGGTCATCACGCCGGTTTCGTGTTGCGGTTCGCTCGCCTGCATACGACGAAATCGTAACGGTTCTGGCAAGGCCGTGCCCGGCGCGCGATCAATATCCCACAGTTTCGGCCTGCGGCCTCATCTGTGAGCAATGACGTGAGTTTTCAGGGATTGCGATTGCCCTACGCGACCATTTCCACGGCGCGGCGGAGCAACTCTTCGGAAACCTCGGGCATCGGATAATGCTCGCGCAGGAATTGGCGAAGTTGCTGCGAATCGGCCAGCCTGAAGAAGACAACCGGCTCGATCTGGTTGGCCACGAACGTGACTGCCCGCGCCAGGCGACGGCGGGACGCCGCCATCAGCAACTCACCCGTGTCCTCGTAACAGACCGGCATGATCTCGAACTGCCAGGCCTGTCGGCGATTGATCAGCTTGAGCGCCTGCTGATCAAATTTGCACCGCTCGAGGTCCACCTCGCCGGTGAATCGCGAGTATTGCTCAACCCACGCCTGCTCGATGCTGTGGAGCGTCACATCGAACATCTGCTCGGCCAACACGCCAAACGGGAGAAACGACTGGCGCTGCTTTTCGAGAATCTCGAAAACCTGCTGCTCACAGAGCACCCCCTGCTCCACGAGGATCTGCCCAAGCTTGATCGGCTGGTGCGTTGTAGTCAAGTCCCGTCCTTTCATAGGCGAACTGATGCCTTTGAAGCATCGGTGATCGGTCGGGCATGATTGATCCGATCCCCGGGGGCCAGTCAACTCGGCAAGCGGCAGTAACGGTTATAACGATTACAGCGGTGGTGGCGTTGATGAGATCCGCTATGAATATCGCAACGGCGCGGTCACGGTGACGCGGTGCGCACGAGCCGAGCCTCGGCCGCGTCGATCAGCCTGATCTTGAGGTCGACGTCAAAGCCCGCCTGACCTTCGACGGTCACGAGTCTGCCAAGCTGTAAAGGGGCGTTGATCGCCGGCCCGGGGCGGATATACGCGATGGTCCGATTCGTGGCGGGATCAACGAGTTTGTACAAGCGAGGCAAGCGTTTGCCGTTGTAGATCGTGCTGGCGCGCAGCCAGCCGAGTGTGGACGACCCCGCTTCTTCGGACGCAGGTTGCAGGCGGATCGCGGTTCGGTTTGCGTTGTCGTTCCGGGCGATCGCCACCTTGGCCATCGCATCGACCACCATCAATCGGCGCCTCAGGGCGGTGTTCCGTCTTTCAATCAGGCCTCCCTGTTTCTTGTTTATGGCCCCGGTCTTCTGTGCAGCCAGCGATTGGTGCTGGGCCAACAACTGCTCGATAGGCTGGCGATTTTTTGTGATTCTTTTGACCTGTGGAAAGCGGCGCTCAAGTTCGGCCAACTCTGGATTCCCCGGCTGGTCGGGCGCAACGGACGGCCCACCACGCGCAGGCGGCTGTGATTTTTGTGTCGCCGAACTCTGCTTCACCATGGCAACCGGCGTAGAAGATGATGATTTATTTACGGTCGGAGTCGGTGGTGCGGCATCGGCGGTCTCGGGCGAATCGACCTCCAGCAGCTGTTCAACGATCTTCTCGGATGGGTTCGGCTGTACTTGTGCGCCGGCTTCGGTCGGCTTTGAACCCCGCTGCGTGTCATGGGCAGCGAACCCTGGCGGCACAACAGGAACCCTCGGCTTTGCGTCGGCGGTGGTCGGCTTGGCGATGTCGCCCTTGTCCGTCGCGGCAGATTCAGATTTCAGCTGCGGTGGGGCAACCACCTGTTTTGCTGACAGGTGGACCTGTTTGACCTCCAAGGGCGCGTGTGCAGTGGCGCCCGGACTCCCTTTGGTGGTCGCGGCCTCGGCGGGTTCGGGCTGCTCGCGTGTCCTAGTTGTCTTCACATTTAGCGCCGGAATCTTGGGCGGCGACTTGGCGGGTAATGCTTTCGCGGGATTTTTTGATTTCAACTCATCGCTCGAGTGCCTGGCGTCGGCGATTTCCGTACGGGTCGCACGGCGGATAGTTGACTGAGATACATAGACGTACACGCCCGCCGGCGGCTCGATCCTGTAGTAGCCGTGGTGGTCGCCCACGATGCGTACCTCGGTACCCCTGCTCAGGCTCATCTGTGTGCGGTAACTGTTGGCCGGGTCGTTGATGTTGACGGCCTTGACGGCGACGCGGTTGCGATTGGTCGTGCCTGCCTTGCCATCGCCGTGTGCATCGACAAAAGCCTTCGACACGTAACTGAAGTGGCCGGCCGGCGGGGTGATCTTGTACCAACCATGAATGACCTGATCGACGCGGACCAGCGTGCCCTTGTCCAAAATACCGGTCTTGTAGTAGATCCGCCCCGCCCCGGAGTTGATGACCGTATCGTCCCCGGTGACCACGCCGAAAAAGGGCACGTCATAGCCCCGGACAACCTCGGTTCCCATGCCGATCGCAAGCCACGCGATCAGTGCGGTCATCCAGAACCGACCGTGGGTGGCGGCGCTGGACATCGAACGTGAAGTACCGGTCAATCCGTTGGTCACGTGCCGCATGGTCAACCTCCGTGTGAAACCCGTGTCAGTGTCTAGCCGCAGGTTATCCCGCGAAAGCGAAAGGGTCAAGGTTTTCTTCATGCCCCGCGGTCTTTCCCCCGGCCAAACAGGTCGCTTCATCCCGCTGGGCCGCCCCACTTCCGGTTGATCCACCCTCGGGCGTCAACGGTTGTTTCATTCTGGTGGCCGCCATGCGTTGCGGATGGGTCAGCGGTGCTGCGCCATCGTGGTTTGTGCGGCAGTGCCGCTGATGATCCTGACGACGATCTGGATGGTCGTACACCTCGACAACCAACTTGCCAATGCGCTCAAAACCCATGGTTGAAGCGCCACCCCTCGCTTGGTGCGCCGGCGTGCCGATCAATTCGAGGTTGCCCAGCGCATAAGATGAAGGTGCGGCGAGCACGAACAGCATAACTCTCGATATCAACGCCTCGCTCCCGACGTGGCCGCCTGAGCGATCGCCTGTCGATGCGTGGCGCGTATCGCTCACACAGCGTCCGCGAATTATAATACCTCCATGGCGACTTTATTCACTATGACGCTTGACACGGAGGAAGAATGGCAGTGGCATGAAAGCTTTCCGGCACGCGATTTCACGCTCGACAACATTGCCGAGCTACCGAAAATCCAACAACTGTGTTCGCGTCACGGAGCCCGAACGACGTTTTTCACCAACCGGGCCGTGCTCGCCGATATCGACGCGCGGGCCGTGATTCTCGATCTGGCCGGCCGCGCCGGCGTGGAGATCGGCATGCACGTTCACCCGTGGAACACCCCGCCGATCGACGAAAGCCGTGAGGGTGGCGCCTACGAATCGTTTCTGCTGAATCTGCCTGCCAGGCTGATCGAGGCGAAACTGGCGTACGTGTACGAAACGTTCGAACAGGCGGGTCTTCATCCGAAAAGTTTCCGGGGCGGGCGATATTCCAGCGGAGGTGTGATCCACGATTTTCTGCGCGCCAAAGGCTTCATCGCCGACGCCTCGGTCGTACCGTTTACCACGTGGGTGGATCCCGGCGCACCCGACTTTCGCCATCGCGGCAACGACCCTGTTCGTCTGCCCCCACGCCGCGAGGATGAGCGGCCGTTGTGGGAGATACCCCTGACCGTCGGGTTCACCCGCCCTCCATTCGAGCGGTGGGCGAAATGGCACAACCGGATCAAGCATTCGTGGATGTCGCGTACGCGATTGATGGGGCTGGCCCTGCGGCTGGGGACGCCCAAGTGGACCTGGCTGAATATGGACTTCACGCCCTTCGAGGATATGCTGGCCTTATTGACCGTGCTGCGGCGGATGCGGCCGCCGTGCATATGCTTCACCATGCACACGTCATCGCTGGTGGCGGGGAAAAACCCCTATTCACGCAGCGACGAGGATGTGGATCGCCTTTACGCGCGAGTCGATAAGGTACTGGGCCTGTTGGCGCAATGGGAGGAGTTTGAGCCAGCGACGGTCAGTGAGGTCGCGCAGCACCTCGAAGCGAATTGCCATGCGAGTGATCGGCATCAGCCCGCTTGACAAGGATGCGACCGCCTCTTTCATGGAAGACGGGCGAATCCTCATGGCGTGCGCCGAGGAACGACTGACGCGTGTCAAGCTTCAGAACGGGTTCCCACACCAGGCGGTCAGGCTGGGTCTCGATCGACTCGGCTGGGAACCGGCATCGGTCGACGCCGTCGCATACGCCTTTTTCGACGGCAAGACGGAGAGCCGGCTGATGCATGAGGCACTGGCGCACGATGCGAGGGCGCATCGGCCAACGTGCACCGCCCAGTCGCTGGCCAGCCTGCGTGCCGCAACATCCAATGGGTATCACCCCGATTTGTCCACGCTCATCCCCGGGTTCGAGAGCAAGCACGACGAGTTCATGCCGCCCAAACCGCCGATGAAGCGCCGGTTGTTCAAGCTGATCGCCTCGTCGTCCCGGCTTGACTGGCACACGCACCGGCGGTTCTTCCGGCAATGGGTCAAAGTCAACGCCGCCGAACACGAGCACTGGTCCAAAATACTGGATGAGTCGTTGCGCCAATACGGCCTCGAGGGCAAGCTTCGGCGGTTTAACCACCACGACACGCACGCGGCCAACGGGTTTTACGCCTCCGGCTATGAGCAGGCGCTGCTGGTCACCCTCGACGGATACGGGTCGGGCAACTGCGGCGGAATATATCTCGGCGGACCCGAAGGCATCAAACCGTTGCACAAGTATTCATTTCCCAATTCGCTGGGACAGCATTATGAAACCGTCACCAGCGGGCTGGGCTTTCAACCCGGCCGACACGAGGGCAAGATCGTCGGGCTGGCGGCGTATGGTGACGCGAGCGTGATCGGCCCATCGCTGCGACAGCGGTTCGACTGCCGTGACGGTGATATTCGCATTCGCGCCGCGTCGAATTATTACTACACCCGTGCCCTGGCCGAGCGGTTTGCCAAGCGCGACATCGCCGCCGCCTATCAGCATGTGCTCGAGCAGGTGGCGCAGGAGGCGGTTGCCTACTGGGTGGGCAAGACCGGCATGAAGAACGTGACACTTTCGGGCGGGGTCAACGCCAACGTCAAGCTCAACCAGCGCATCCGCGAGATCGACGGCGTCGAAAGCGTGTTCGTCTACCCGAACATGGGCGACGGCGGCTGCGGCACGGGCGCGGCGATGCTCACATTCGATCGGTCCATGTTCACCGGCGAGCCGCTCAAGAACGCCTACCTCGGCCCGGAATACAGCGAAAAAGAAGTAGAGACGGCCCTGCGCCAGGCCGACCTCACCTTCGAACGACCCGGCGCAATCGAACAGGAAATAGGCCGATTGCTCACCGAAGACCGCATCATCGGCAGGTTCAATGGTCGGATGGAGTACGGTCCAAGAGCGTTGGGCAACCGCTCGATCCTCTACCCGGCACACGACCCGCGAGTCAACCTCTGGCTCAACCACCAACTCGGTCGTACGGAGTTCATGCCCTTTGCCCCCGCAGTGCTGGCAAGCGAAGCGCATAAGCTGTTTAAGAACCTGGGCGGCTGTGAAAAGACGGCCGAGTTTATGACCATCACGTTCGATTGCACGGACCGGATGGTCGACATGTGCCCCGCCGCCGTCCACGTCGATCGCACCGCGCGACCGCAATTGGTCAGCGAGCGCACGAGCCCGATCTTTCACAGGATTATTCAGTCATACCACGAGCGCAGCGGTATCCCGGCGATTATCAATACGAGCTTTAACATGCACGAGGAGCCGATCGTCTGCACGCCCAACGACGCGATCCGCGCGTTCCTCCTGGGCAACCTTGATTACCTGGCGATCGGTCCCTTCCTCGTGCCGCACCCACGCCTCGACGAGATCGAAGAGCAGCGGCGGGCGACCTCATGATCGAACAGACGGACCGGGCCGATCCTTATGACATCCTGCTGTCGCAGCGGTTTTTACCGGAGTACGGCGGCGCGGTGCGGTGGATGTACGAGGCGTATCGCCGCTGGCCCCGACCGGTACACGTCATCACGCACGATTACTACAACGCGCCGCCGTATACCAGCGAGTTTCCCGATGCGCCCCGGCGGCCCACGTCGGGCGACCACGCGGCCGACCCGAACTTTACGCTTGACCGGCGCAACATATTCCTGCACAGCTGGGGACTCGACAGCCCAAAACGAATCATGCGTTACCTGCGCATGGCACAAGCCGTGCGCCAGCAATTGCGCCGCCGCGCCCGCGTGTACGTACACTGCCGCGACGTCGTACCGGAGGTCGTCTCGTTGATCCCGCTGCGCCGCCGATACCGCGATCGGCTGCGGGTTATCTGTTATGCCCACGGCGAGGAACTGACCGCCTGCCAATCGAGTCGGCAATTGAGGGTGCTGCTGCGGCACGCGTGTGCCGCGGTCGACCTGATGATCGCCAACAGCCGCAGCACTACCCGCCTGCTCGACGGCTATATGGATCCGGCGCGCATGACGGTGGTGCATCCGGGCGTCGCGTTCGACACGTTCGCCGCCCCCGGAAGCGGGGGTGCCGGGCAGCACTGGCGGCGGCAGCAGGGGATCGACGATGACGCTGCGGTCGTGCTGACGGTAGGCCGGCTCGACCCGCGCAAGAATCACACCGCCGTCATCGACGCCGTCGCCAAACTTGCACCGCAGCATCCCAAACTTGTCTACTATATCGCCGGCGTTGGTAGATTGACCGACGAGCTAAAAACGCAGGCGCAGCGGCTGGGCGTGGCTGACCGCGTCCGATTCGCCGGGCGCATCGACGACCAGACGAAGCTGGCGATGTACGGCGGCTGCGACGTTTTCGCCATGCCGTCGATCGAGACGGGCGCCGACATTGAGGGCTTCGGCATGGTCTTCCTCGAAGCCGGCGCGGCCGGCAAGCCCAGCATTGCCGGCCGCGCCGGCGGCCAGGCCGAGGCCGTCCTCGACAACGAAACCGGCTGCTGCGTCGACGGCAACGACCACGACGCCGTCGCCGACGCGCTTGGAAAACTATTGTCCGACCAAAAATCCGCTCAACGCATGGGCGAAAAAGCCCGCGACCACGCCCGACAATTCGACTGGCCCCGCGTGGTGAAGCGGACCTTTGAGGTGGTCAGCGCGCTCGATTGAGTTATCTGCAACGATGACGCTGAAAAGCAGGTCAATGCCGCATGATGTCTGGTTTTTGAACTGAGGTTGTCGCGCACTTCGCGATGCAGGTGCGCACAGGTCACGGCATACCTTGATCGAATGTGTAGTTTGGCCTGTTGACGGTGAAGTCAAGCGGCTCATAAGGCCCGAGCTTGAGGAACGCGGCGTGGCCATCGAGAAAAGCGATGTTGCACTTGACGTCGTATGTCCAAACACCGGAGTCCGGGTAGGCGTCGGGATGGTGCTGCGGACGGTCGTGCCAGTTGTAGTGTGTGCCGTGGGGACCACTCGGGAGCGACGACCAATAGGTCCACATGTAGAAGATGTCCGCGTCCCCGCCGGTTACCTGACGAGCATGGACGGCAAAGTCGTTTAGTCTCTTGCCCCACAGCGGTGCCCGCGACCCTGCCCCTTGAGAATACCATCGGGTGGCCGACCAGTAACTGCTGCCGTAGTTGCGGTAGTTGGTAACCTGTGAGCTGGAGGACCCTGGGCTGGCCGATCCGGTGTCGGAAGGACAGCGGAACGCCTCGCGGCTCGAATATTCATTGAGTTTTCTTCGGCCCGGGTGGGGGTCGTAGCTGTCGTCGCCCCCAAGGCCGATGATCTCAGCGTCGTGCGAACTCCAACCCGGGTTGGGCCAATCTGACTTGTCGGGGAAAGAATAAGAAGGCAACACCGCGTGGTTGTCGTGGGTGTAGTTGTACATGGCGAGGCCGAACTGGTGCAGGTTGCTGGCGCATTGGACCACGCGGGCAGCCTCCTTGGCCCTCTTGACCGCGGGCATTAACATCGCGATCAAAAGCGCCACGACCGTAATCACAACGAGCATCTCAACTAGCGTAAATGCGATGCAGCGAGTCGCGGCACCCGGCCATCGCATGATGCGACTGCGTGGCGAAGGGGCACGGGATTCGATCATGCGTCCTCCAAGGCGCCGAGTCCGGCCATGAACCTTGCAGATTAATCTTGGTCTGGCATTGCCGTTCATCCACATCTAAAAAGGGGTGCCGCAGATTCCCGGCAAGTCAACGGGCGACGGGTGGTTGAGCCTGACCGCAAGGAAGGCCCGCTCAAGTACCCACAACCGCCGTATCGCTTCGCTCTGCCCCGGCCCCAAAGCAAGTCACACGCTCAATAGCGAACACGAGCGTGGGTGCTACCCTATCGACCGCGCCCACTTGATAAGGATGTCGGCTACCTCGGGGCGGGTGAATTCCTGCGGAGGACGCTCGCCTTGGCTGAGAAGTTCGCGGACCTTGGTGCCCGAGAGGAAGATCTGATCACCCTGGATTTTGGGGAAGGTCTTGGCGCTGACCATGCCCTGGGCCTGCTTGCTGTAGGCGGCGTGCTCGAATTTGAGCGGGGTGATGGCGATCTCGCCGTCGGAGAAATCGTCGAAGATTTCCTGGGCCTCGTAGGTGCCGTAGTAATCGCCAACGCCGGCATGGTCGCGGCCGACGATAAAGTGCGAACAGCCGTAGTTTTGCCGGGCCAGGGCGTGAAGAATCGCCTCGCGTGGCCCGGCGTAACGCATCGCCGCCGGCATCACCGTCAGCACCGTCCTCTCGGCAACGTAGTAGCTGGCGATAAGCGTCTGGTAGCAATCCATGCGCACCTCGGCGGGGATATCACCCGCCTTGGTCTCGCCGACCAGGGGGTGAATTAGAAGACCATCGCAGATTTCCTGGGCGCACTTGGTCAGGTACTCGTGAGCGCGGTGGATCGGGTTGCGGGTCTGGAAGGCGGCCACGGTGTGCCAGCCACGCTCGGCAAACACGGCACGTGTCTTGGCCGGCGACAGGCGAAACTCGGTGAACTGCTCGCCCGGCTCCTTCGCGGGTGTCACGGTGATCACGTCGATCGGCCCGGCGACGCACCAGTCACCCTCATCGATCACACCCTGAACACCCGGATGGGCCGCGTCCTCAGTGCGAAAGACGTTGGGAATCTCCAGTTTCTTGTCGTGCGGATAGATCTGCTCGATCTGGATCACGCCCATCAAAGTGCCGTCGCTGTGGTGCAAGGCCGCCCGGCCACCCTCGGAAAGTGTGGCCTTGACGGTGTCGTCAACAGCAAGCGTCAACGGGACCGGCCAGACGGTCCCGTCGGCCAATCGGGCTTCGCGGCAGATGCTCTCAAAGTCAGCCTTGTTCACAAACCCTGCCAGCGGACTGTAGGCCCCGATCCCCACCATCTCCATGTCGCAGGCCTGCTTGGCTGACAGGGTGATCGAGGGCAGTTCGGCAGCTTCTTGGGCTAGTGACGATGCCTTGTCGGCCGCAACCAGCCGATTGATCAAGGTGCCGCCGTGGGGACTGATAAGCGAAGAATCGGACATCAAACTCCTCCTTAAATAAATTGAGCTAATTGTCGATTCAGACAGAAGATAGTAGTGGCAGGCGTCGGGCCGGGCAACCCATGCTGTAGACGGCCTGCCAGCATCGTGCGCATTTGCCCGAACCGGGGGCCGTGACTACCGTAACAACGTGGTCGCCAATCCCCCTTGGAGCATTTACATGATAATCTCGCGGGTATCGAGGTGTGTCTTTATGGGCGTGGTGGCGGTCGCGGCCGCAGTACCGTTACACGCCCAAGACGCCGAACCCGCCTCATCGGCGTCGCCCTCCATCGATCCGGCCGCCGCGAAGCTGATCGAGCAGATAAAAAAGGCATACCGCGACACGGATCAATATCAAGTCCGGATTCGATTCGAGGCCGGAGAAACCGAGGGCCGGTGGCTGAACATTAAGCGGAGCACATTCGACGTTGCCCTGGATCGCAAGAACCGCAAGCTGAAGATTGACGGGCCCGGCGGCATCCTCGCGATCAACGGCAAGACCCTGCGGTTCAAGTTGCACGGCACCCAAAGCATCCACCTGAAGCAACCAACACCGCCCAAGCTGACGTACAAGCGATTGGACAAGTTGATTCAATTTGTCGGTCTGCCCGCCACACCCGTGTTGCCGGACGTGGCGTTTTGCATCGCGGACGATCCGATCTCCCTGTTCATCCACGGCAACGCGCCAGACCGGGTGACGCTGAAAAACGACGACTACGACTCGGCCAATACACTTATCATCGCTGCCCCCGGACACCACGCGACGCTTCACATTGATCTGGCTACGCACATGATCACCGAAGCGACGATCGAACACAGCCACGTCGAGCCCGCCACAGCCCAGGCCACACCGCACACGTGGAGGTACACCTTCGAGACCGGTTCCCGCGAGAAGCTGGTCAAGCCGGCAATCTTTGAGATCGATACGAACAAGTCGGTTGCGTACGGATCATTCAAGGAATACGTAAACGCGGCATCATCGATGATTAAGGGCATGCCACCACCACCCCCACTGATCGGCATCAACGCGCCGCCGATCAGGCTCAAGACCTTGGGCGGCGAGAGTTTCGACATGGCGGAAGTCGACGCCGACGTGATCGTGCTCGATTTCTGGGCCACCTGGTGTGGCCCGTGCCGGATCAGCCTTGCCACGCTCGAAAAAGTCCATCAATGGGCTATCGCGAAGAAAAAATCGGTTGCGATCTTCACGGTCAACCAGGGTGAAACCGAGGATCAGGTCACGGCGTACTGGCGGAACAATCACCTCTCATTACCGGTGCTCATGGACCGGCACCAGAGCGTCGGCTGGAAATACGGCACGCGCCGTGGCATTCCAGTAACGGCGTTTATCAGCGGGGGCAAGATCGTCGAGGTTTTCCACGGCGTGTCCACCCGTGGGGACCCGGTGCAGATATTGCAGGCCCAGATTGAGCGCATGCTCGAGGGAGCGGCCCGGGCCGACAAGAACAAGTCGCCTATTGCCGGCAATAAGAGCGGATAAGCGAGCCGCTTGTGCGTTTCAGTTTGATTCGACCTCGAACGCGCCGCCTCCCACCACGCCTTGAAACACGCCGACCCGATGGGGTCAAAACAATTGATCCCCGGTTTCTCGATCGACTCGACGGGCAGTTGACCGGATCAGTCGGCCATAGATGACGCCGATTATTGCGCCGATTTCAGCCTTTTTTCCAGTTTCACCATTTCTTGGCCCAGCGACGCGGGAAGTTTGTCGCCGAACGTGGCGAAATGCTCCTTGATCGACGGCAGTTCGCCGAGCCAGCCCTCAACGTCGACATTGAGTAATTCTTCGAGGTCGCCGGCGGGCACATCAAGTCCATCGAGATCGAGCGCATCGGGTGTGGGGAGATACCCGATCGCGGTCTCCCGAGCGTCAGCCTTCCCGAGGCAACGCTGGACGACCCATTTGAGCACACGGCTGTTCTCGCCGTACCCGGGCCAGAGGAACTTGCCGTCGGCGCTCTTGCGGAACCAGTTGACGTAGAAGATGCGCGGCATCTTGTCGCCGCCCTTTTCGCCCATTTCCATCCAGTGCCGGAAATAATCGCCCATGTGGTAGCCGCAGAACGGCAGCATGGCCATGGGGTCGCGTCGCACCTGTCCGACTTTGCCGGCAGCCGCAGCGGTTTTTTCGCTGGACATGATCGACCCGAGGAACGTGCCGTGTTGCCAGTTGAATGATTCGATGACCAGCGGGATGGTCGTTGCGCGACGCCCGCCGAAAAGGATCGCGCTGATCGGCACGCCGCGCGGGTCCTCCCATTCAGGCGCCATGACCGGACACTGCCGCGCGTGCGCGGTGAATCGGGCATTCGGATGCGCTGCTGTGTTATCGCCGGCAGGCGTCCAGTCCTTGCCGTGCCAATCCTTGAGGTGCGCCGGTGGCGGGCCGTCGGCCATTTCCTCCCACCACACGTCGCCGTCGTCAGTCAGGGCGCAGTTGGTGAAGATGGCGTTTTCCTTCAGCGACTCCATCGCATTTCGGTTGGTCTGATCGCTCGTGCCGGGCGCGACGCCGAAGAACCCGGCCTCCGGGTTGATTGCGCGCAGCGAGCCATCTTCGCCGAATTTCATCCATGCAATGTCGTCGCCGATGCACTCGACCTTCCAACCCTTGACGGTTGGTTCGAGCATGGCCAGGTTCGTCTTGCCGCACGCCGAGGGAAACGCGGCCGCAATGAACTTCGCCTCACCCGATGGGCTGGTAATCTTCAGGATGAGCATGTGCTCTGCCATCCAGCCCTGCTCACGCGCCATGGTCGACGCGATGCGAAGCGCAAAGCATTTCTTGCCCAGAAGCGCGTTGCCGCCGTAACCCGATCCGAACGACCATATTTCCTTCGTCTCGGGATAATGGGTGATGTACTTGTTGTCAGCGTTGCAGGGCCAAGGCAAGTCGTCACGCTTGTGGCCGTCGGCGTCAACGAGTGGGTAACCGATCGAGTGAAGACATCGCACGAACGGTCCGTCGCTGCCCAGCACGTCCAGCACGGCGCTGCCGACGCGGGTCATGATGTGCATGTTGGCCACGACGTATTCGCTGTCGGTCAGCTGCACTCCAACGTGCGCGATCGGCGAGCCGACCGGCCCCATGGAAAAGGGGATGACGTACAGGGTGCGGCCGCGCATCGAGCCGTCGTAAAGCCCGCGCAACGTGCTCTTCATCTGCGTGGGCTCGGTCCAGTTGTTGGTCGGCCCGGCGTTGTCCTCGTCGATTGAGCAGATAAACGTGCGGTCCTCGACGCGGGCCACGTCGGCCGGGTCGGACCAGATCAGCACGCTGTTGGGGCGTTTGGTCTTGTCCAGCCATTGGGCCGTGCCACCGGCGACCATCTTGTCGAGCATGGCCTGGTATTCGCCCTGCGAACCGTCGCACCATTGAATCCGCTCCGGTTTACACATGCCTGCGACATCGTTCACCCAACCCTTCAGTTCCGCGTGCTTGGTTGTTGTGTTGTCTTGTGACACAGCGTGGTCTGATTGATTTGTCATTTGTATTCCACCAAATTCAGGGCACGGTCCTAACCAAAACGCAACATTTTATTTTAATGGCTAGATTGATTTCTGCAAGACAGGTTGTGGATACACCTAATCGTGTGATGGCGCATTCGACGGGTCCGGATCATCCGCCTTGGCCTTGTCGACGCGATTCGCCTGTTTCTCCGCGTCCTTGCGCGATGCGGTGATGAGTCGGTCAACCTCGTCGCCGATCATCACGCCACCCACCGCCGCCACCTTGCCGGCGTGGTCGATCAACACGTACCGAGGCACCGTCCGCACGGCAAAACGCCGGCTGAACTTCCGGTCTTTCAGCGTCTCCAGATAAACCGGACCGATGGACTGCTTTATCCAGTCACCGACCGTGTCACCCATCGCAATGATCATCCCATCTACCGCCGGTCGGCGGTGAAATACCACGTTCAGCCAGTGAGGCCTTGTCTGCCCAGGAACCATCATTTCGAGCATATTGGCAGTCTGAAAAAGGATGATGGTGACCTCGCCGCCATTGCCGGCGCTGGGCTGATCCAGGTATTTTCCTTGGATGCGCAATGGATGTTGTTGCACTCCGATCCGGTACTGTCTCATCACCGTCAATAACTCGTCGCCAATGGGCTTGCCAATCTGATCGACGTATCCAAACCACCTGTCAAGGGCGGCGCGCACGGCGTTGTCGGCATGCGGCGATTTTTTGACCTGACCGACCAAGGCCTTGACCTTGTTGCTGAGTCCACGCTCGTCGTACAGGCGCAGCAGTGCCAGTCGCACCTCGAGGAGCATGGTCTGCTCTTCGCCGTCGGACGGACGGTCTTTGTTGGCCCGGTCACGCTGACTGAGGAACCACTCGATGCGGGTTATCGTGCTGATCTGGCGTTGGTTGCGGTCGAGCGCTGCGCGGTTGATGTCAAACAGGTCGGCCTGGAGCAGCCAGAAGTCGCCGACCGGCCTGGCGTTGGTCGCGGAGTTGGCCATCGTCTGCCAGGCGCCGCTGCGCAGTTGCGCGATGCGCACGGAGGCCTCGACCTCGCGATTGAACCTCTGGGCCTGTTGGGCCTGCGCATAACGTGCCCGCATCACCAGGTTCTGCGCCTCGAGTTGCCTGTCAGGGCGGTTTAGGTCCTTGGCCAACTTCTCCGATTGGTCCGCCAATTCCGCCAGCCGTTTAGCGGCCAGTTCATGCTGCCCTGCGGTCGATACGCCCAGTTGCACCAGCACACGCTGCAACTTACGGCGCAACGCCTCGGTCTTCGCCTCGGTCTTCGCCTCGACCACGCCGTTTGGGTCCGCGTCGGCCGTGGCCTGCGGCGTGGGCTTCGACGCCGCTTCTTTTGGTGAGGGGGGCGACTCGGTCGGCGTGTCGTCGGCGTAACAGGTCAACCCGCACGCCGCGACCAGCAAGGCGGCCGCAAACACGAGGTTGCGTGCCACGACACGCGGTTGTCGACTCATGACAATCATCCTCGATACACCCCACTTACCATTATTACGCCGCAAACTGGGCCAGCGAATAGGCCGCGTCGGCCAGCAGCAAGGCAGCCAGCACATCGAGTCTCGCCCCAGCGGTGGTCTCGACGAGGCGAATCTGCTGATCGGCCAACGCCCGCGTCCTGCCCGACCAGGCGTACCCGAACAAGGCCCATGGCTGCGCTGCGGCCTCGGCCGACTGGGCGTGGGCCTGATGATACATCGCTACCTGTTCGACGCGGCGGGTCCATGCCGGGTTCCGCCCGAGCAAGGCAAGGTTGGCCAAGGCGTGCAGCCCGCACCGATCGGACCACCACCACGCCTCGTCGCACTCGCCCGGCGAGCGTGGGTGCAACGAACCTTCCGTTCCCGGCCGACAGACGATCTGGTGTACCACGCCGTCGACCCACTCGAGATCAACGTCTCGTTTGAGCACGATCGCCTGCTCCCAGATCACCACCGCCTGCCACAGCGTCGCGTCGACCCGATCGGCTGGCGGCGGTTGATCGCTGTAATTCTCCGCCTCACGGGCCGGCGCCAGGGCGGCAGCTATTGATTGCTCGCAAACACTCCACTGCGCGACGCTGAGTGTCTCGTACCGGCTGGCGAACGCCGCCAGATGCAGGTGCAGCACGAAAGGGTGGTAGGCAGACCGCCGCCGTCCCTGCGCGTCCGCCAGATCATCGTGGCAGTGCGCCAAATGGCGAAACCCGTCGGCGAGATTGTCGTGCAACGAAGAGTCGTCGTCGAGCATCAGCGCCGCCGCGGCTGCGCCGAGCGTGATCGAATCGGTCGGCACCGGCTGCGCGGCCCAATGACGAAGGCACGGGCCAGCCCGCGACGACAGAATCTCGCGATATCGGGTAAACTCGCTCATCGACCTGTAACGCAATCGCATCGTAGATGATTGGAGCAGCCATGGCCAAGTGGGTGAAAATCGGACCGATCGATGGTCTGTCGGAGGGCGGCCACGTCTGCCTGACCGCCGAGGACAGCGGCGTCATCGTCTGCAAGCTGGACGGCGAACTGTTCGCCGCCGCCAACGTCTGTCCACACGCACACATGCCCATCGGCGAGGGCGAATTGCGCGGCAGCGTGCTGACCTGCCCGTTCCACGGCTACGCGTTTGACGTCAAGACCGGCAGAAACGTGGACTTTGCCGATGACCTGCCGCTTTGTACCTTCCCTATCCGCACCACCGAAGATGGGCGCGTCGAGGTCGATATTGAAAAAGCGCCGTAAGGCATTCGACATCTCCTGCTTCCTGCGCATGCTGCCATCGCGGCGAATCACAATGACGAAACCCTGCTTGTTGCCCACGCCGTGATTGCCGGAAACCAGATAACACGACGTGGCGAGTCGCTGTGGAGATCGAAAAGCGGAACAATCGTGAATATCTCGCCAGGCATGCATGCAATTCCTGCCTTCTGTCAACAGCGAATCACGCACGACCGCTGCGCTGGCCCCCCATAAACGCCCGCAAACTCGCGACCCACTTCGATCGGCTCATCTAGGTTGTCAGCGAAACTGACGGTCTGCACGTCGATCGTGCCATCGCGTACCGTAATCACGCGTGCGTCGAATCTACCTTCCGTAAATGACGCGGTCGTGGTCGAAACGAAAAGCTCCTGGTCGACGATCGTGTTGACGTGGTTGTGCCCGGCGAGGAATAGCCGGATGCCACCATGTCGCCTTGCGGTGTCCGCGAAAAACTCGTGAAACTGCCTGTCGGGGGCGTGCTGATCTTCCTCGGCGCCGCATTGTTCGGCGGGAACGGCGTTCATCATGGCGTGCACCGCGACGATGACCGGTCGGTCAATACGGGCGACGTACGACTCGAATTCCGATCGCTGTGTCGCGTCGAGCACCGGGCGCTGGGTATCGGTGCCGCCTTCGGCGTCCCAGAAGTGCGGCGGGTCGGTGCTGCCGTAATGATGCGCCAGCACATAGAGTGCAAACTCATTGAACCGCAGGCTGAACGTTTCCTTCCCGCCTGGGAGCATGCCGTCGTGAAGTGTCCTCCATTGTTCGATCGCCCCCGGTTCCATCAGATCATGGTTGCCCAGGCAAAGATAGGTCGGCACCGTCAACCTTGAAAACAAGACCGTGCTTCGGTGAATCAATTCGGCGGTCGCCGCGTCAACGATATCACCTCCGTGCAGGACGAAATCGACGTCGTGTCTGTCGATCCACCGACCCAGCGCCTCGACCAACGCTTCGGCCAGGTTCACCCGCCGCGGCTGCGTGTGATAGCCGCTGTCGTTACACGCGCCCAGGTGCGTGTCGGTGAGGTAAATGAAACGGGTCATCTGGTGTCGTTTGCGCAGGTTCAATACCCGAACAGGTTCGCCTGGTGGAGCATGCCCTGCTCGTCGAAGAACGCGATCGCTTCCTGCGTGGAGCGAAACACTTTTGTGGCGGTTTCGGTGATAAACGGGCTGGGGTTCTTGTCGGGCTTCCAGATGACGTAGACTTCCTTGCCGTGCTCGAACGCGTGTTGCAGTTCGCGTTCGACGCCGCTGGACAGGCCCGGCACGCCGCCGGCCAACTCGGGGATCAGTGACACGATCATGTCCGACTGATCGATCATCTTGAAATCGCGTGCGTAGATTTGACCATCCACGTCGCCGGCGATGTCGAGCACCTGCTTGACGGATACCTGGAAGCAAGTGGCACAGTGACCAAGTGGCTGCGTGGCCGAGCCCTGTGCATCCTGTTCATCGGGGCAGGGGGCCACCAGGCCGCTGCATTCGATGAAGTCTTCGCCCTGCTTGGCGGCTTCGATGGCGCGGTCGAGCAGGATTTTTTCGTCGACGTCACCGGGATCGAACGTAATAAAGTGCTTGGCCAACTCGCTGCGGAAAGCGTCGATCTCGGCGCGTGTTTCGGGCAGATGCTCAACGTGCGTCATGGGAAACGACGGATACATCTTGCGCAACTGTGGCCGACAGATCAGCCGGTAGCATGTCTCGAGCGTGTCCACTTCACGCCCGCGCGACAAGATGAAGAATCGATTACCACAACCCAGCGCCTGCGCCAGCAGTTCGGTGGCCATGATCTCCTCTTCACGCCAGACCATCAGGTCCTTTAGCGTCGCGTCGACGGTGTGCTCGGCGTGCAAGCGGTGATGGACGACCTCGATGTTGTCCAGCAGGCAGATCAACGAGTCGACCTCCAGCGCGCGAACCTGGTCGAAGTCAAACGCCCCGAACAACCCATGCCGCCAGCGAAAGGTCGCGTGCGTATTGACCAGGATGTTCGCCTCGCCCTTGGCGTCGAAGATGATGTCACGAAAAACCGCTCGGCGAAGCGTGTGCAACCGTGAGAGCGGCAGGTCGAGTATCCGACCGGGCCGAACGTCCGGGGCCTCGGCGTACATCATGTCACCCACGTTGTACACGCCAATGCGATCGTCCCGGTCCGCGGCCAAGTCCCGCACGGCGGTGAGGTACCCCTTCTTGTCTATGCCGACCTGGCCGGTCACAATCGCGCGCATCTGCACAAGTTCCATGACGCCTGGATGATCACCAAGATTATACGCTGACAAAACCCAATCATGGGGATTACGCCCAATGCCCGTTCGAAACAACGAGAAGAAGGCCTGCCTGGCGAATGGCCGATCTTGAGGGCAATTGTGCTGCCGACCGTCTTCAATATCTGTTTTCAGGCAGGTCATTGGCTCTATTCTCACCACCCGATGTGCTCACGATTGGGCCATCACCACTTTCAACACGACCATATCGTGAGGGTTGTGGCAGATCACAAACCTGCACGACTGATCAGCGCCCGAGGCGACGGACAGGCGGGCAGACGGTGACAATATCGCCCCTGCCGAGCCGCCTACCCGGTGGTCCGTTTGTGTCGCCGACCGATGCGCGGCATGATGTAAGGATTGTCCCCGGGAGATTTGCGGATCGCCCAAGCATAATGCTTTCCGGCTCTGCTCTAACCGAAGCGAGGTATTGACATGACTCCAAGTTCCATTGGCATGGGTCCAAGTTTAATTGGCATGAATGGTTTATGGGTTGGCGGCATCGTGGTTTTGGTCATTATTGGCCTGTTTTTAT
>CAUYYV010000014.1:0-21014 GCA_963577075.1 Phycisphaerae bacterium | reverse complement strand
GTGGCGATGCTGGGCATCCTCAAGGCGGGCGGCGCATACGTCCCGTTGGATCCGTCGTATCCGAAGCAGCGACTGGACTATATGGTCGACGACGCCGATCTAAGCGTGATGGTCATTGATCCGCACAAGGCCTCACGGTTTGCAGAGGCTTTCAAAAACCCGCGGATGAATGTCGTCAAGCTTGATGCCACGTGGACCACCATCAATCAGGAAGGCACCACCAATCCTGACACGCCGATCGATCCGGACAATCTTGCATATGTCCTCTACACCTCTGGAACGACCGGTACACCCAACGGCGCACTGGTCAGCCATCACAACGTCATTCGCCTGTTCGGTACAACCCGGCAATACTTCGGCTTCGACGAGCACGATGTGTGGACGATGTTTCACTCGTTCGCGTTCGATTTCTCAGTGTGGGAGATCTGGGGTGCATTGCTGCACGGGGGCCGGATTGTAATCGTACCCTACCGGATCAGTCGATCGCCAATATCTTTCCTTGACCTGCTGCACCGCGAGCGGGTAACGGTGCTCAACCAAACACCATCCGCGTTTGCTCAATTCATGGGTGTGGAGGAGACTGACAGCCGAACAGAGACAACGCTTCGATGGGTCATCTTCGGCGGCGAGGCGCTTGACCTTCACAGCCTCAAGCCATGGTTTGACCGCCATGGCGACCAAAAACCATGCCTGGTGAACATGTACGGCATCACGGAAACGACGGTGCACGTGACCTGCCGACCGCTTTCGGCCAGCGACGCCACCGAAGCACCGGGAAGCGTCATCGGACGAGCGATTCCCGATTTGCAGGTTTACCTGCTCGACCGGGATCGGCGATTGGTGCCCGACGGTGTGCCCGGTGAAATATATGTCGGCGGCGCTGGTGTATGTCGTGGCTATCTGAATCGGCCGGACCTGACCGCGCAACGGTTTATCAACAACCCATTTAGCGATGACCCACACGCACGGTTGTATAAATCGGGAGACCTGGCCCGACGGCTGGACAACGGCGACATCGAATACCTCGGACGCACGGATCAACAGGTGAAGATCCGCGGCTTCCGCGTCGAACCGGCCGAGATCGAGGCTGCGCTACAACGGTATCAGGGGGTCCGGCAAACGGTGGTGATGGCGCGCCGTGATGATGGCGACGATGACTACATCGCGGCCTACATCGTCGCTGGTGACGGCAACACACCCACCTCAACCGAACTTCGGTCTCACCTGCGGCAGACGCTTCCCGACTACATGATCCCATCGGTGTTTGTCGTATTGGACTGTTTGCCGTTGACGCTTAACGGCAAGATCGATCGCGACGCGTTGCCGCGGCCGCAGCCGCAGAGGCCACGCCTGGCGCAACATTACGTGGCGCCGCGCAGTACGCTGGAACGCAGACTTGTCGAAATCTGGCAAAATGTATTGGGTGTCGAGCCTGTCGGCGTACACGATAATTTCTTCGATCTGGGCGGCCATAGCCTCAAGGCGATCACCCTTCTTGCCCGCATCCGGGATGCGTTCCACATCGAGCTTCCCCTGCGTGCGATCTTTGATGCGCCCTCGGTCGCAGAGCTTGGCCCGGCCGTCAGCAACAAAATGGTCGCCGGTGCCTCTGATCAGCAACTAGACGAATTATTGAGTAGGATCGAACGAACAGATGAAACAGATGACTGGTGATTCAAGGCGTGCAATGAAATTCATCGGCAGATGATAACCCGATACGATGTGATCGTGGTGGGCGTCGGAACGATGGGTGCGTCGGCCTGCTATCACTTGGCCGGGCGGGGCGTGCGTGTGCTGGGGATCGAACGGTTCGGCATCCCTCACGATCGCGGCGCACATCACGGCCATTCGCGCGCAATCCGCAAGGCCTATTTCGAGCACCCCGATTACGTCCCGCTGATAGAGCGTGCTTACGAGAATTGGGCCCGGCTCGAGGCCGACTCCGGCCGCAAGTTGATCCACCACGTCGGCGGCCTGTACCTAGGGCCGGCCGACAGCGAAGCGATCGCCGGCTCGCTTAAGGTAATGAAACGACACGTGCTGCCCTACGAGTTGCTCGACGTCGAGCAGGTGCGCAAGCGGTATCCGATGTTTCGCCCACGCGACGATTTTGTGGGCCTGGTCGAACCGTCTGCCGGGTTCATTTTGCCCGAGTCTGCCGTGGCGACCCTTGCCGAGCAAGCCCTGCGGCGCGGGGCGCAGTTGCACGGTCACGAGCGGGTGCTGCGCTGGTCGGCCGACAATGGCAGCGCCGTCACAGTCGAAACCGACCGCGACGCATATGAGTGCGACCGCGTCATCTTCTGTGGCGGCGCGTGGACAACGATGTTGATGGCCAACCAATCGCAGCACCAGTGGCAGCCGCCGGTGCGAGTAACCCGGCAGATTACCGCTTGGGTCTGGCCTCACAAGCCCGACCTGTTCACCCTCGGGACATTTCCCATTTGGCTGATCGACATCGGCCAAGGCGGCATTCACTACGGCATTCCCATGACGCCTGACCGCCCCGGGTTCAAGGTGGCCCTGCATCTGCCGGCCAGTCCGACTGACCCTGACGCCGTGGCCCGCGAACCGATGCCGGGAGATGAGGACACGTTTCGCCCGATTCTACGCCAGTTCATCCCCGACGCCGACGGCCCGCTGCTGTCGATGGGCGTCTGCATGTACACCAACAGCCCCGATGGCCACTTCATTATTGACAAGCACCCGATCCATGATCGCGTCATTGTCGCCTGCGGTTTCAGCGGCCACGGCTTCAAGTTCGCCAGCGTCGTCGGCGAAGCACTGGCCGACATGGCGACTGCCGGCAAAACCGAATTGCCGATCGGGTTTCTGGGCCTGTCGCGCTTCGGAGCATCGTAGGGCAGGTCCATGCCCGGCTGGTTCTCCCGACCGGTTGGCATGCCTACTTCGAAATGATCCGGCGTGCACGGCGTAATACGGCGATCATCATGGTCTCGGTAAGCCGACCGGTGAAGGTGTTTTGCTGACTGGGGTGATAACTGCACAGGATCGTGGGCGTGTCGGCAATCTGGTGCTTGGCGCCGTGGGCGAACGGGTACGACGATCGTTTTTCGATCCAGCCTCGTTGCTGGTATAGCTTCAGCACGACATCCGTCGCGAGTTTGCCCAGGCACAACACGACACGAAGCCGTGGCATGCAGGCGAACGTCTGATCCATGTGTTCAAAGCAGTTGTCGAACTCGTCGCGCGTTGGCTTGTTGGCGGGCGGGGCGCAGTGGACGGCGGCGGTGATCGCGACATCAATGAGTTCCAGTCCGTCATCAGCATTGACGGCCTGCGGCTGGCTGGCGAATCCGCAGCGGTACAAGGCCGCGTAGAGAAAGTCACCGCTTCGGTCGCCGGTGAACATTCTTCCTGTGCGATTGGCGCCGTGGGCCGCGGGCGCAAGCCCGACAATGAGCATGGCCGCGCCTGCATCGCCGAGGTTGGGCACCGGCTTGCCCCAATATTGCCAATCGCTAAATCCAGCGCGCTTGCGAATCGCGGTGTGACGACAATGCGCCCGCAGCCGGGGGCAACGATCGCATGACACGATCCGATTGTTCAGCGAACGCCACGAAACTCGTCCCATTACTGCCTCGACCGGAGTGATTTGGATCTCTGCAGGCCCCGCTTACCCCGGCCTCGGCACGAGCCAATAAAGCAGCCAATGCGGCGTCGGCCAAAAACCATCGTGCGGCGCCTCGCTGATGCAATGTCAATGAATAATCCGACCCAAACGACGCGGCGTGGCAAACCTCGACAGCGGCCAATCGCAAGGCACAAGCAAACAACATAAAGCAAATGAACAAGAAACCGAACGGCAGCGATTTTAGTTCATTGGCCCTGTTTCGCATTTGACTGCCTCGACGAGCAGGGCGGTGACGATATCGAACTGGAAGCACCCGGCTTTGGCCAACTCGGCCTTGACCCGCTGCCATCGCTCGTCGTCGCGGGCCAGTTCGATAAATTCGTGGCCTTCCCACGTCATCCTCCGGATCTTGAAATGCCGGCCACGGGCACTGGACATATCCATGCCCTCGATCAGCCCGGCATCGGCCGCCAGGCGAAGGTGGTAGAAGGTCTGATCTTGGCTGTAGCCGCTGGCGGTGATCAGTGCTTCGCTGTCAGGCCAAGGTCGATCCTCGATGGCCAGCAGAAGATGGCGAATCAGGTCCATGTCGCGCTTCATACGTTGACACCTCCCAAGTTATGAACGCTCGTGGCCAAAGACGGGTTACCCCTCGTGGTACTCGGGAAAATGTTCCTTGAAAACCTGCTCAACGCGCTGCGGTGGAATAGGCTTGGACAGGCCAATATGAAACGCGAGCAACCACATCACAAAGATACCAAAGATCAGCATCAGCAGTTGCCAGATCCAAAGCGACGGCAACCCGACCGGCGCCCAGGTGCTCGGTT
This sequence comes from Phycisphaerae bacterium, assembly GCA_963577075.1. Taxonomy (GTDB): domain Bacteria; phylum Planctomycetota; class Phycisphaerae; order Phycisphaerales; family Phycisphaeraceae; genus CAUYYV01. Next base: position 16,592 of record CAUYYV010000014.1, on the reverse strand, counting down.
CGTTCGGATCGGAAAACAGGGTGTTGCCGATGACCGCAAACGGTCCGAAGCCGACGAGGAACCATACCACTGTCAGCAACCAGGCCAAGCCGACGCTCTTTCGCCTGTTTTCCGGGATGCCCGAGACGTCTTGCAGGAACCGATGGCGTTTCTGCCGGGCGTGGAGTCGATCGGCGCGGTCGGGCCAGCCGAAGGAAACGCCCAAGGTAACGCTCAGGTTGAAGAGAATACCCCACCCGGCACTGTGGATTGTCAGAGGATACGCGCCCCAAAGAAACGGTTTGATCCAAGCCGCCAGACGATCGGGCATGAACAGCTTTATCGACTCGAGCACGTGTACGCCCATCTTGTCGGTCAGCGTCACGGCGATCAGCCCGGCCACCAACCCCCACACCACACCGCGGCGCGTCAATCGGGGAAAATAACAGATACCCATCAGGGCGGGATACATCTGAAACCCGTACGCCACTGCCAACCCCCCGAGCATCACGATCGCCTGCTTCGAGTTGGCCGCCACGAGCAGGGCGACGACCGTGATAAGAACCACGAAAAATCGTCCGCACGCTTTCTGCGCACGATCAGACGCATTGGGTGCGCAGTATTTCTTAAACAGGTCACGGGTGACCATCCCGCTGAAAGTGGACAGGTACGCCGCCCCGGTGCTTTGCATGGCCGCCAACGCGCAGACCGCCAGGAGCCCGACCAGCCAAGGCATGCTGCTCGACAACAGGTTGATCAGCTTCGGAACCAGGTTTTTCTCCGTCGGCACCTCGTAGACGTTGAGTGTTCCCCCTTCGCTGGCTATGAGGTAGCTGTTGTCTGCACTGCTGACCCGCCATTGCTTACCGGGTTCTTTGATCGATATGGAAGCATCATGTGCCAGGCTGATCTTGCTCGCTTCGAAGGACAATCGCATCTGCTTGGTAACTTGTTTGTCCCGCAGGGCATCCTGAAAGTTTGCATCGAGACTCAAACGAAACTCTCGCAGAACGCCGCCCCTGGCTGCCAGAACGTTGCCGCCTAGGCCCTGGAAGATCGTGAAGGTGAACAAAATGATGCCTATCACCAGCGAGGACGCGACGACCTGCTGCCAGCGAAATGGCTTGCTCGTGCGGTTGGCAAACGCCCACATGGAAAATGCCGGCGAGGCTTGAATGCCCATCAGCGCAAACATGTAGGTCAGGCACATCATGCCCGTCCAGACACCGCCCACAGCGTCACCGCCGGCCGATACGGTCTGAATGGCGCCGGGCATGGCCACGATGTTCGAGTGTCCGGCCGGCGTCAACTTCTGCTTGAGCGCCACCGCTTCGCGCACATTGTCCGCGACGCCGCTGGTAAACCCGGACCAACCGCCGGCAAAATAAAGCGTGAGCAGCCCAATAATGATGATACCCACCGCCAGCAGGATGCACTGTGCGCAATCGACGTAAGCGACCGAGCGCAGCCCGCCCAAAGCAACGTAAATCATCACGACAGCCGACAGGGCGAACATGCCGACTTCCACCGTGACCATGTTGTCAGTCAGCACGTTGAACAGGGCTCCCGAGGCGCGTAACTGCAGGCCCAGGTAGGGCACACTGAAAAGGAAGGCGACCAGCACGGTCAACAGGCGCATCGCGTTGCCGCCGTAGTAGTCGCTGTACATTTCGCCTGGCGTGATGTACCGAAACGCCCGCCCGAGCACCCATTGCCGCCTCAGGAACAGCACGCCAGTGAACGGGATGGTCAACGCGTAGAAGGAGGCGAAGGCGTACGGCAAGCCATCGGTGAGGATCTTGCCCGGATGGCCGATGAACGTCCAGCCGCTGAAACTTGTCGCGGTCGCCGCCAGCACGAAGACCCAGACGCCGATCGAGCGTCCCGCGACAAAGTAGTCTGCCGCCGTGCGCGCCTGTTGCGCGCCCTTGAAACCCCAGAACAGACAATAAGCCCAATAGACGCCGACGAAAATGGAAAGCCAAATAAGCTTTTCGTTCACTCGTCTACCTCACAATGGTGCCGATGGCCACCCTCACACAAGCCAACATTCGTAAATGTACCCGCCCCACTGCCGACCCGCAAAGACGGATCGCCGTTGACCGTTGCGCCGCCCTAGGATAGCCTGCGCGTTTCATGCAATCATACTTGTAATCGGAAGTGCGCATGATGCCTGCAACCACCACTCGAAAACCAGTGCCGCTCGGGTTGGCGCCCAGTTTCGGGTTTGGCGATCGACTCGGCACGGCCACGTCGGGCCACATCGATGCGTTGCGTGCCGAGGGCGGGCCCATCAAGGGTATTTTCGCGCAGCAATCGATCCGTGAGATGACGCGCACGCGGCGCACACCCGAACAGGTGATGGCCTGTGCCGTCGGCGCACTGGATGCCGAGATGTTTGACGACGCCTGGGGCGCCGACGCCGATCACCTCAAATCGCAGCAGGACGTCGATTACACCGCTGATGCCGGCTTTGTATTCTACACAATCGATCCATCCGACCACGTCGATCAGCGGGCCGACAGCTACGACCAGCAGGCGTTGCAACAGAAATTTGAGCAGGCCAAGACCGGCGTCGATTGGATCGATCAATACCTCGGCAAGACGATCGCGATCAAGGACGGCCCCTCGCTAACGTTCGACGAGCCGACGGTGCAACGTGCGGTGGTCAAGTACGCCAGGGCCATAGCCCACGCATTGTCGCTGGCGGCTTATATCGAATCGGCGACGACGAAGCGGGGGCAGGATTACGAAATCGAGCTGAGCGTCGATGAGACCGAGCAACCGACGACGTTGGCCGAGCATTACATTATTGCCGACCAGTGCCGGCGCGCCGACATGAAGCTGGTCAGCCTGGCACCGCGGTACATCGGTGCCTTCGAGAAGGGCGTCGACTACAAGGGCGACCCCTGGAAGCTGAACTCGTCATTGAAAGATCATGCCGCCATTGCCCGCCAACTCGGGCCTTACAAACTGAGCTTGCACTCGGGTTCTGACAAGTTGTCGATGTACAGCTATTTCTCCCGGGCGACCCAGGGCATGTTTCACGTCAAGACGGCCGGGACCAGCTACCTCGAGGCGTTGAGGGTCGTGGCCCGTCACGATGGGGCGTTGTTTGGGCGTATCATCGAGTTCGCCCGTCGGCGATATGAGACGGACAAGGCGACATATCACGTATCGGCGAAGCTTGACGCGGTACCTGCACCGGCCGACGTATCGGACGCGACCCGTCTCGAGCAGCTCTACCTTGAATGCTGGCCCAACGTGCCGGCCGGATGTGGATTTACCAAGCCGGGCCGCCAGATTCTGCACTGCACGTTCGGATCCGTTCTGACCGATGCGGCGCTAGGCCCGGCTGTCCACGACCTGATCGCCGCTGAGCCGACGACCCACCGACAGGTGTTGGCCGATCATTTCGCCAAGCATCTAGCTGCCCTTGGCAACGGATTTTGACCGGCCACCGGGCCACAACGAAGCGTCGCTTGACGGTGCAGGCCTCTGCGGCTACTGTTTTGCAGGTAATTTTGGCAATCCACAATAGGACTCGATCATGGTTCCTTGCCAGCGAACGACACGCTCTCAGGGACGCATGCGTCGCTCGCACGACGCCCTGCGGCGGGCGACGGCCGTGCGTTGCCCCAACTGCGGCAGTCCTAAACGGCCCCATGCCGCTTGTGGCCAGTGCGGCTACGTCCGGCCGGGGCTGACGTTGAAAACGTCCAGGGAAGAATAGTGCGAATCGCGATTGACGTCATGGGGGGCGACAACGCTCCTGACGCCATTTTGGCTGGCAGCCTCGACGCGATTGATCTGCTCGGTCCCAACGACCAACTCGTGCTGATCGGCGACGAGGCGATCATCAGCGAGCAGATCGAGGAGCGCGGCGTCGGTGTAGAAGCGCGCATCGAGATCGAGCCGACGACGCAGGTCATCGCGATGGACGATTCGCCCATCTCCGCGCTGCGAAGTAAACCGGACAGTTCAATCGTTCGCCTGGCGCAACTGGGCGGACGGCGCCACAGCGGCGACAAGCACTGTGATGTAATCATCAGCGCGGGCAACACCGGCGCCTGCGTGGCGTCGGCCCAGATGGAGATGCGTAGGCTGCACGGCGTGTACCGGCCTGGCATCGCCGTGACTCTGCCCACCTTTTACGGCCCAATCATCATCTGCGACGTCGGCGCCAACCCCGAGCCCAAACCCCATCATTTACACCAGTACGCCCACATGGCCTGCGTGTACGCCAACCGTGTTATCGGCGTGCAGACACCCAGGGTCGCGCTGCTGTCGATAGGCGGTGAGGAAGCCAAGGGCAACTCGCTCGTGCGTGACACCAACCAGTTGATCAAGGATGATGACAAGCTCAACTACGTCGGTTATGTCGAAGGGCGGGGCCTTTTCAACAACGTCGCAGATGTCATTGTGACCGAAGGGTTTACCGGCAACGTGGTGCTCAAACTGGCCGAGGGTCTGGCCTCTGGACTTTTCCGCACGATTGCCGCGGAAATAATGGAAATCGATCCGCAGCTTGCCATCAAGTTTGAACCCGTGGTCAAGAGTATTTACGCAAAACACGACTACCACGAACACGGTGCGGCCCCGCTGTTGGGTGCCAACGGCATCTGTTTGATCAGCCACGGATCGAGCGAGGCCCGCACGATTACCTCGGCGGTCCGCATGGCGCTGAAATACGCCAACCGGGGCGTCAATGAGGGTATCGTCAAAGCAGTCAGGAAGGGTCCGGCATGAAGCAATCCGTCCAGCGTGCCCACGGCGTGCGCATCGCAGGCACCGGGATGGCTGTGCCGCCTCGCATCGTCACCAATGACGAACTGGCCCGGAAGATCGACACATCGGACGAATGGATCAACCAGCGGACGGGCATCCGCCAACGTCATATCGCTGACGAAAGTATCTCGTTGTTCGATCTGGCGAGCCAAGCACTGCACCAAGCGGTGGATCGATCCGCGATTGACCCGTCACAGATCGACCTGGTGATCTGTGCAACCCTGACGCCGGACATGTGCTGCCCGTCGACGGCGGCCAAGCTGGCAGACGACATCGGCGCGACGCCCGCCGGTGCGTTGGACATCAGCGCTGCTTGCGCCGGGTTCGTCTACGCCATGAACCTGATGGCCAGCCAGATCGAGACCGGCCGATGTCGAAACGTCGCGGTCATCGGCGCTGAATTGATCAGCCGAATCACCGACTGGAACGATCGGCGCACCTGCATTCTGTTCGGCGACGGCGCAGGCGCCGCCATCTTCAGCGCTACCGACGACCCGCGACAGGGCTGCCTCCACCAGACACTGGCCAGTGACGGCAGCAAGTGGCATTTGCTCTACGCGCCCAAGAGAGAGGCGGACCTGCCGGAAAACTCCAACGGCTTCACCGGTGCGTACGACACCCTGCAGATGAGCGGGCGCGAAGTGTACAAGTTTGCCGTCGCCACTATCCAGGCGTCGATTGATCAAGCACTGGCCGCCTGCGACATTTCGCCTTCCGATCTGGCCATGGTCGTGGCACATCAGTCGAACCGGCGAATCCTCGAGTCGGCGCGCGACAGGCTCGGACTGCCTGAGAGCAAGTTCTACATCAACATCGACCGCTACGGCAACACGTCAGCGGCCAGCGTGCCAATCTGCCTGCACGAGCTGTCACAGCAGCAACGAATCGGCCCGGGCGACCTGGTCCTGTTCGTCGGCATCGGCGGTGGATTCACCTGGGCGACGAGTCTATGGAGACTGTAATAGATTTTTAATTGTGATTTTTTATTTCGGCACCCGGTGCGCGATATATCTATCAACACATGGAAAAATCGCAAATCACAAATCACAAATCACAAATTCTGCTCTGTCCCGGCCAAGGCGCACAAAAGGTTGGCATGGGAAAGGGCTGGGTCGAGCAATACCCGATTGCCGCGGATATTTACGACGAAGCGGGCAAGGTGTTGGACATCGACCTCAAGACGCTCTGCTTCGAGGGTCCACAAGAGCAACTCAATCGCACGGATCTGGCGCAGGTGGCGATCTACGTTACGTCGGTGGCCTGCTACCGTGCACTGCACGAATCAGGCCGGCTTGGTCGGATCAGTGCGGCAGCTGGCCTGAGCCTTGGCGAGTTCACCGCGCTGCACCTGGCTGGCGCCTTTGACTTTGTCAGCGGCCTGGAACTGGTACGCGTGCGTGGTCAAGCCATGCAGGACGCTTCGGAGTCCGCTGCCGGCGCGATGGTCGCACTAGTCGGCGCCGATGAGCCGCAGACGCAGCGGCTTTGCGATCAGGCGCGGGGCGCGGACCAACTGGTGCCGGCCAACTTCAACTGCCCGGGCCAGGTGGTCATCAGTGGTACGGCCGCAGCCTGCGATCGTGCCGTCAGCCTGGCCGACGAAATGGGTCTTAAGCCCAAGCGGCTCGTTGTCGCCGGCGCGTTTCATTCTCCGCTGATGCAGCCGGCCGCAGACCGGCTCGCCGAAGCGCTCGACCGGACGCAATGGGGATCGCTCTCGGCCACCGTCGTCGCCAATGTCACCGCCAAGCCACACGAACCCGAGCTCGCAACCATCAAGCAGCGACTGGTCGAGCAGTTGACAAATCCCGTTCGATGGTCACAGTCAGTGCAGTGGTTGATCGAAAATGCCGCGGGCCAGTTCATTGAATTGGCGCCGGGCAAGGTGCTGTCAGGCTTGATGCGCCGGATTGATCGTGATACGAAGGTCAATCACAATCAGGAGCCTCCCGCATGAACTTCACCCGGTTTGCCGCCATGGTGCTCGAGAATAGCGATGGTAGCTGAGGCGACGGAAAAACGAGTTGCGGTAGTTACCGGCGCCTCGCGTGGCATCGGGGCGGCGATCGCACGGGCACTGGCGATGCAGGGCCGGCACATCGTGCTCGTGGCACGCAACGAGCAGAAGCTGGGACAGGTCCGCAGCGAGATCGAGGCCTCCGGCGGCGAGGCGGAGTCGTTGGCCTGCGATGTGACGGATTCCCATGCCATCGAAGCCACCATTGACTCGGTTGTCCGCACGCACAAACGACTCGACATCCTCGTCAACAACGCCGGCATCACCCGTGACAATCTGCTGCTGCGCATGACCGATGAGCAGTTCGACGAGGTCATCACGACCAACCTGCGATCGGTCTTCGTTGCCTGTAGGGCGGTGCTTCGCCCGATGATGCGCGGCAAATGGGGCCGGATCGTCAACATCGGGTCGGTCGCCGGCCTGGTCGGCAACGCCGGCCAAGCCAACTATGCCGCCTCCAAGGCCGCCCTGGTCGGCTTTTCGCGCAGCCTGGCCAAGGAAATGGCGGCCAAGGGCATCACCGCCAACGTCGTGGCACCGGGGTTCATCAAGACCGACATGACCGACGTTCTGCCCCAACAGGTCAAGGACTGGGCCCTGTCGGCGACCCCACTGCGGCGGCTTGGCGACGCCCACGAGGTTGCCGCCGCCGTGGCGTATCTGACCAGCGATGACGCCGGGTACACCAGCGGCCAGGTGATCGCCGTCGACGGGGGCATGACCATGGCTTGACCGCCGCTCGGCGCGGCGACTTGGCAGACGGGCCCGGCCACGCTATATTTTAGCCCAAGCTTTTGGGCAGGCTGCCCAAATCAGGGATGAATCAGGGATACTGTGGAGACTCATACGATGGAAGAAACCGAGATTGAAGAGAAGGTGATTTCGATTGTCGCCGAACAGATGGGTGTCGAAAAGACGGAAATCAACCGCGACACCAATTTTGTCACTGACTTGAACGCTGACAGTCTGGACACCGTCGAGTTGGCCATGGAGTTCGAGGACGAGTTCGAGACCTCGATCCCCGACGAAGACGCTGAAAAGATTCAGAGCGTCGGTCAGGCCATCGACTTTATCCGCCAGCATGTCACCACGCAGGAGAACTGACCACGCCATGGCCTCGCCGCCATGGCCCAGTTCGATGACTTGCCTTCAGGCGGAGAAGCGCGGCCCCTGCACGAGATTTCCTGCACATGAATAATCGTCGCGTGGTCATCACAGGGCTGGGCTGGGTCACCAGCCTCGGCCTCGGTGTCGATGAAGTCTGGCCCAAGCTACTGGCCGGTACCAGCGGCATCGCGCCGATCGAGCGATGGGACGTCACCGACTACGAGACCAAGTTCGGTGGTGAGGTCGTCGACTGGAGCGGCGGACCCCATCTCGACAAGCGCGAGGCCAAGCGGATGGACCGATTCGCCCAGTTCGCGCTCAACGCCGCCATCGATGCCGTCAACGATTCCGACATCGATTTCTCGAATGAAAATACATGGCGGTGCGGAACGATCATCGGCTCGGGCGTTGGCGGCATCGGCGAGTTCGCCGACGGGCATAAAAAACTTCTGGAAAAAGGTCCAAGCCGCGTCAGCCCGTTTATGGTTCCGAAACTGATGTGCAACTCCACATCGGGCAACATCAGCATCTACTGGGGGCTTCAAGGACCCAACTCCGCCGTCTCCACCGCGTGTGCCAGCGCCGGGCACGCCATCGGTGACGCCGCCGATGCGATCCGCCACGATGCGGCCGACATCATGGTCACCGGCGGAGCCGAAGCCGCACTCACCCCGTTGGGGATGGCGTGCTTCATCGCACTCAAGGCGCTTTCCAAGCGTAACGACGCTCCCGCCGCTGCCTCGCGCCCCTTTGACGAGGACCGCGACGGATTCGTCCTCGCCGAGGGCGCCGGCATCATCGTGCTCGAAGAATACGAACACGCGAAGAACCGCGGCGCTCATATCCACGCCGAGTTGCTCGGCTTCGCCCAAAGCGCCGATGCCTCACACATCACCGCGCCCGATGAGCAGGGCAAGGCCGCCGCCTTCGCCATGGAGGCCTCGCTCAAAAACGCCGGCGTCAACATCACCAACGTAGATTACATCAACGCACACGGCACGAGCACGGGCCTCGGTGACATCGCCGAGACCCGTGCAGTCAAGAGGCTGTTCCAATCGCACGCCTACAAGATGCCCATCAGTTCGACCAAGAGCATGACCGGACACCTGCTGGGCGCCTCCGGCGGCGTCGAGGCGATCATCGCCGTAAAAACCATCCAGACCGGCGATATCCCACCCACCATCAACCTCGACAACCCCGGCGATGAATGCGACCTCGACTACGTGCCCAACACCGCCCGCCACGGCGACATAAAGATCGTCATGTCCAACTCCTTCGGCTTCGGCGGCCATAATGTCTGCCTCGTACTAGGGCGGATATAATTGGTGCTTGAGCCGGCAGGTTGACATGGTCAAGCGCAAAACTCACACGCGTGAGACGAAAATCGCGATTTGAATCGAGCGCGGTGACCCCGCTTCTTCATCCGCTTGGAGATGCGGCGCCAAGCGGGTAAGTTTACACCCATGAAAAATGTCTTTTGGTTAATTGACAATCAACTTGGCGGACGAACGGGGCCGAACGTCGACGCATGGGACCTGCCCGCCCTGCGTGCCGGTGGCGTGGGCGCGATCCTGAGTCTGACACCGTACGACATCGAACCGGCCGAGATCGAAGCGGCGGGCATCGCCCACAAGCGCATCCTGCTGACCGGTAATGCACCGCCACTCGAAGGCGATGCGGCGATCTGCCGCATTCTCTTGCCACGGGCGATGGAATTCGCACAGCAACAAATCGACCAAGGCCGCGCCGTGATCGCACACTGCTCGGCGGGCAAGGACCGCACCGGCCTGTTCTTGTCGTACTATCTGGTAACCCACCAGGGCTTGTCGCCCCGACAGGCGATCGAAAAAGTCCGCACCGTTCGCCCGATTGCCCTGTCCGCTGAGGGCTGGGAGGCGTTCGCACTCAGCGTCTTGGGCGACCCGGGTGCTTGATCGAGTGTCGATCCCCGGCCGCCGGCCCTTGTTATTAAAATGATCATGTCGGCCAGGCCGATTCACGCAATCATGCCCCCTAGGCTCCTTGTGCCATTTCTTGTGAAAGAATTGGTTGGTTCAAGCATTTTCCGGGCGGGGTCGGCTGTCGGGGTCAGGGCCGCAGCGTAGCGAGCAGTGCGGCAGTGGCGGCGGCGGGGTCCACGGCGGAGCAGATGGCGGCGCTGACGGCGACGCCACGACAGCCGGTGCGGGCCAGTTGATCGATGTTGTCGGGCGTGATGCCGCCAATGGCCAGGTGGGCCAGTTTGTCCCAGGCGAGGTATTGGCGCAAGTAGGTTGGACCGACAATCGTGTCCTTGTGCTTGGTGGTGGTGTCGAACATGGGACCAACGCCGCAGTAGTCTGCGCCATCACTGCATGCCCGGCGGGCCTGGTCGAGGCCGCAGGTGCTGACGCCGATGAGCAGTTGTCCACCCACGAGTTTGCGTGCCTCGGGCGCTGGCAGATCAGTCTGGCCCAGATGCACGCCATCGGCACCGCTGAGCAGTGCGACATCGGGACGATCATTGACGATGACGCTGACACCGTCGCGGTGGCAGCGTTGTACGATCACACGTGCGCGGTCGAGCAGCGGGCCGGCGTCGAGACGCTTCTCACGCAACTGCACGCAATCAGCACCTCCGGCAATGGCGGCATCGAGCACCTGCTGCCAGGTGTGGTGTGTACACAACGACTCGGTCAGCAGCAGGCACAGCCGCCACTGGCGGCGCCGGCCGGTGGCGAGCCGCCGATGAAGCCGTTGCTCAAGGTCATAACCGCGATAGCGAAGCTGTTGCACCTCGTCGGCGATACTGGCCGATTCACCAAGCGTCTTGGCGTATTCCTCGATCGCGCGGAGTGCTTCGCTGAGCCGTTTACCGGCGGCGACAGCCACATCAGCGATCGACGCACGGCGTGATTCGGTGGCGGTCGTGATTCGCGTGCCGACGTCGCCGGGCGTATCTCGGCTGGCCTCGAGTCCGCGGATGCCGCCAAGCGTTGTCGCCAGATCGTGGCGAAGTTGCTTGATCGACGCCGCAAGGTCCTGGTCGTCGAGCAGGAATCGCGCCGCCTCTTCCATCACACGCAACGCTTCGCGAGCGCGATTGGCATTGGCGTCGACGATGCGCAGCACGTTGGCCATCTTCTCTACGCCCTCACTGTCCGTCGGTGGTGCGTTGGGCGGGGTACTGCCACAACTCGGCATCAACGCTGGCCAATGTGGTTATCAGGCCAAGCTGCGGTGGCGGCGGCTCGGCCGTACGTGGCACCATCAGCACAAAGTGATCGTGCTCGTCGATCAGGTGGCGAAGCTGCTCATCATCGATGATGGGAATCACGCGGCGGGCATACAAACTAAGGGACGGATCGGGTTGGTCACCGGACTGCTGACGCTGGAGCATAAACACGGGTTGACCTTCACTGAAGGCCGCCAGCGTCGAGGCATCCTGGCGCACGATGCTTACCATGGTCCGGCCGCGCGTCAGAGGAAACGCCGTGATAACTAGGATTGCGATCGTCCATGCGACCCACCCGGACAACGCCCGAGCCGGGTAATGCCGCACGACCCAACGCAGCGTCAGCAACACGATCGCCAGCAACGCCAGCGCCAATGCACCGCCGAAATACCAAGGCGGCGGCGTCAGCTCAGCTCCGAGCCAGCCCCGCTCGACCAATGCCGCCTGGAAATACAGCATCGCGGGCAAACCGATGGAAGCTGCGATCAGCAGCGCCATGTGCGGCCAGCGCAGCACGCACCAGAATCGCGCGTATCGGCCCTCGGCAGCCAGATCGGTGTACTGGTTGAACAGTTGCCCCAACAGGATTGCCGATGCCGGCAGGACTATTAATAGATCGGCCAATCGCACCTCGGCCGGATCGAGGACGACCAACACCAGTGCGCCGATAAACCAGACCCAGCCCAGCAACATGCGTTGGCGCGACCCGGCCGACGATGTGCTAAACGGCTGCACGACCGCACCCATGATCCACAGCGTCCAAGGCAGCATCGCTGCCAGCAACATGCCGCCGCGCCGCCAGATGCGATCAGCCAGTGAGGGCCAATCGCTCCAGTCGACGGGTGCCATGGACGCCAGCCAACGCTCGTAGGCGTGCGGATCGTGACCATCGGCGTACACCGCCCAAGGCATGACCATCAGCACCCCGATCAACAGTGCCGCGGCCAGACCCATCAGGTGGCCCATGCGCCCGGGGCAGAGCACTAGCATGAGCAGCACCGGCGCGGACACGTAAAGCAGAGTCCACGGCCCGCCCGAGTACACTGCGGCCCCCAGCGCCAGGCCGCAGCTGACCCAGCCGATGAACTGCCGCTCGATAAACGGCGCCGGTCGTAGTGGCCGAATTGCCCACAGCGCCGCCGAAATCGACAGCAGAGTCAATGCGGCATGCTGCGTCGAGGCGGTCGCCAAGCGTGCGTGGTAGATAAACACCGGGTTGGCGATGCAGATCAGGGCCGCCAGCGCAGCGGTGACCACGCCTCCGATCGAGTGGCCGGCCCAGAATACCGCCGCGACTGTCACCAACGCAAACACGGCACTGGCCAGTCGGCCGCGCAGTATGAACTGCTCGGGCTGGTGCCGGTCAGCCGGGTCGAGCGGTGCAAAGGCGATCAGATGTGTCCATATCACGCCGGGAGGGTGCTGAAGCTGCATGGCATTGTGCAGGTAAGGCACCATACGCCCGGCGCCGAGACCTGCAGATATCGTGGCATCCGGGTCGCTGCGGCGTTGCCAAGTTTCGATCGAGCTAGCCAGAGCGCGTGCCTCGTCGCGATCAATGACGTCGGGTCGATGGATCTCGACGAACAGCGCAGGGCAGGCCGCCATCAGGCAGCCTGCCAGCGCCAGCCAGAGCGACCGTCGCCTTTGCGTGCGCCGTACATGCGGCTGGTCGTCACTGGCGGCATGTGGTTGACTGGCTGCGGAACGAACCGCCCGCTCACCCACGCGCCGGGGCGACGCTCGGCGAGACCCCTTGTCAGCGGATCGGCTACCTGAACCGGCCGCAGCGTCGAAATCGTCTGCCTGTACACCCACTAGTCGGCACCCGCTCACCGGAATTGGCGCTGGGTCGAGGAACCCAGCGGACTTGCCCGCACCGTTGACTCCGTGCGTAGGCTAAACCTCCATTGTAAGGGTAATGGCAGCGGCAACCAACGCCTGTGACCCGGGCGTCACGAAGCGGGCTCGGCAGTATTTGACTGCCAGGGCCCGGTCCAGATCGCGCAGGCCGGACGTGACTCTGACCCTCGAACATGGCCAGATAGAAACGCCGTTGCCTGACCAGTGACCGCCGTTGTCCACGCGGCAGGGAGGTCCATTGCAGGGTCGCCAACCGCTTGCGCCTTTTCGCGGTCGCGTCAATGGCTAATCGGATCAGTTTGATTCACTGCGCATGAGCTGGTCATGAATCCGAAGTGAATCGCGCAGCGGGTCCCGGGGCGGACCCTGCGACCGCCCGCCCTTGACCATCACGACAACCAGTCGCCGGTTGCCGGCCGGTTTCTGGATCTCCTGGTAGGTACAGCCGTAGCCCTTCAACGAGCACATCAGGCTCAACTCGTATTCCAGCAGACCAGCACCCACCACATCGATGGGAATGTCAAAACGCCCCTGCGCATCGGTCATACCCGAAGGTAGCGGCCTTGGCTTCAAGCTGCGCGGGTCAAGGGTAAGATCAATCACCGCGCCTATCAGCCCACCCTGCTCGAGGCTCGGATTCGTGTCATCCACGACCAGCACACGCTGCACGTCACCGGAGATGACAATGCCACGCAACCGATACTCCGAACAGCCGACTGGCAGCATCGCAAAGCAGATGACCAAATATGAAAAATATCTCGTCACCACCTGGTGATTATTCTTGCTTTTCATTTTTAATTCTGAATTATTAATTTTGCACCTTCAACTGCCCCGCATCAGGTAGATCCTTGAGACCGGCCAGCCCGAACAGTTCGAGAAATACTTTGGTCGTACCATAGAGCATCGGTCTGCCTAGCTCGTCAGCACGACCGACGATCTTGACCAGGTGCCGTTCCATGAGACTGCGCAGCACCTCGCCGCAGGCTACGCCACGAACCGCCTCGATTTCGGCGCGCAACACCGGCTGCTTGTAGGCGACGATGGCCAGAGTCTCCAAGGCTGCGGGGCTGAGCCGTGACTGCTGGCGGCTGCGGTGCATCGCCGAGAGCAGGTCGGCGTATTGGGCCAGCGTCATGATCTGCCAACCACCGGCGACCTGTTCGATGCGAAACGTACGGTCGGTCTGCTCATATTCACCGTTGAGCTTCGCGATGGCCTCGCTCACCGGCTTGGCACCAACGTTGCCCAGCAACTCCGACAACTTGACAGACGGCAGAGGCCGATCCGTGGTCATCAGGGCCGCTTCAACCTGCCGGGACAGGTCCTCGGACGACGCGTCGGTCGGCTGTGAACGGGGTTGCTTGATCGGCGTGGTCGATGATTCGGGAGTGCTCATGCGGACATTGTAGGCCCAGCAGCGCGGATTTGTCAGCCCAGCCTACCGCGGCGAAGCTCGACCATGTGTGCCTGCAGCACGTGGCCCGGGCAGGAGGTCGGACCCAGTTCCTGGTGGGTGTGCACCTCGGCTCGGGCGACCCGGTTTTTCTTCATAAAGTGGACAAGCGTCCGGCGAAGTGTCTGGTACTGCTCGTCGGTTGGACTCTGGCGGTTGAAGTTGCCCAGGACCATCACGCCGAGGTTGTGCTCATTGTGATCGCGCACGTGGGCACCCTGATAGCGCATGTCCCTACCCTGCCACAGCCGGCCCTTGCGGTCAATGATGTAGTGATACCCGATGTCGCCGAACCCGCGACCGAGGTGGGCGTTGCGAATCGACTCGAGACGCGCCGCAGTGCTCTTGAAGTCGTCGAACGGCACCCTCGTCCAGCCCTCGTGGTGAACGGTGATCCGCTTGATCACGTGCATGGCGTTGAGCCGATTGCGAAGCGGCCTGCCTCTGGCCCACTGATCCCGACCCAACGCATGCAACTGCGCCGCCGGCACCTCGAACGATGGCGTGATGACAGGGACGCTCGGGGTCCTGATAATCGGACTCAGCGCAGGCTTGATCCGAGGCCAGGGCGGACCGGGCAACTTCGCCAGTCCCTGGTTCTGTGTAGCACAACCACCGATCAACACGCCCACCCCAGCGAGCATGAAATGCCGTCTTGACAATCGATCGTTCGACATTGGCAGCATACGACCCCTGACCAGTAATCAACAGGATACCACATCTCCCCCGCCATTCGCCTCATGTTCACATCGACACCGCTTCACCCAAGGCTGAACAATTCACCGCCGCTCACCCAAGCCCGGCCGAGGTCGCACCAGCCACAATTCACGCCCCGCCTTCATCGCCCGGTCATACCCTGATACGTGGCAGGATTCAGTATTGGCGTATTTAACTCGGCGGGTCGAGACATGATGAAAGAGTATCGCGAAGGACAAAGATGCCACGCGACACGAGGCGTCCCCGATGCCCTCAATGGCTGCATCGTCGGCCCCACGAAGCCCAAGGAAGGTTCCGCAAATGACCCGTACCGATTGATTCGGGCGCACGGCGCCGGTGGGCGACAATCCGCGATCAGCGAACGCTGTCCAATCCCGGTGCGTTGGATGTTGACTCGGTGCAACATCCCGGCCAACCGCTACGACCGATTGGTCTGCCATGCCAGCCGGAGACGGCGCAAGATGCCTTGTCGCGTCGGTTAAGGGCCACCGGCTGGTCTGTCCCGGTCGCAGTTCACGGTTGGCATGGGTCTCGCAGGATGCTTATCGATTGACCACGATGCGCCGGCTCAGATTGCCACGCGGATAACGGCAGGGGCTGCCCCAGCATGTTTGGCCTCCCCGTCGCGCGCCTTCACTGATCCGGCCACACGAGGCGGCTTAGATGATGCGAAGCTCGCAAACGGTGATGATGATCCTCTGCCTGGCCGCGTTGTGCCTCGCGGCGAGCGGTTGTTCATCCTCAACTCGATCGGCCTATCGCCAGCCGCGCCCGCTCCTGTTGGTGACCGCCGGTCGGCCCAACTACACCGCCGCGACTTCACTGCAGGGCTCATTACCGTGGTACGCGTCGCGCAATGATGCGCAACTGGCCACGACCTTCGGCTACCGGTCGACCATGATCGAAGCCAGCAACGTGCTGACTTATGAACGTCTGCACCAAGACGGCAATCGCGTGCGCAATCATCTGCGCGTCACGACCTACCGATCGCGAACCCAGCAACTGGTGCGGTAGATCAACTTCGCTGATAAACCCCGGCCACGGCGGTCAGTGCGGCGCCGCGTGCAATCGCCGCACCCTGGTCGGCCAGAATGGTCTCAAGCGCAGCGAGGAACATGGTGACGTTTCGCTTCGTGCTGGCCATGCCCATCAGCCCGATGCGCCAAGCCTTACCCTTGAACGGCCCGAGTCCGCCGCCGATCTCGATCCCGTAATCCTCGAGCAGCCGGCCGCGCACCGCCACGTCGTCCACGCCGCCGGGGATATGGACGGCGTTCAACGTCGTCAGGCTGTTCTGCGGCACGTAGCCGATGCCCATCGCCTCGAGTCCAGCGCGCAAGGCATGGTGGTTGAGCGTGTGCCGCGCGATGCGCTGATCGATCCCCTCCTCGATAATCATGCGCAGCGCCTCGTATAACGCGTAGGTCATGTTCACCGGCGCCGTGTGGTGGTAG
>CAUYYV010000013.1:0-21649 GCA_963577075.1 Phycisphaerae bacterium | reverse complement strand
GCAGCCGTTCGGCGAGTTGTCCGATTACCTCAAGGCCCGCCAGCACGTGCTGATCTTCTTCCGGTTGTTCGGCGTGTCGGGGCCGTATCTTCCAGGTTTGGCGGTGGCCGCGGTGCTGCTGGGCTGGCACATGGCGCAACGTGACAAGTGGCGGGTTTACCCCAGGCTTTGCGGGTGGATGTGGCTCGAAGCCATGACGCTGACCATGCCGCTTTTCATCTTCGCACTGATACTCGCAAGGCAGTCGGCGATGACTGCGTCCAACAACGGCGCGACCCAACTGTACAGCCTCGACAACATCGTGCTCAGCGTCGGCGCAGGCATTTACGAAGAAATGGTCTTCCGGCTCATCGGGATCGCACTGCTGCACTGGCTGCTAGTCGACCGGGTCGGCATGGCACCGCCTTGGGGGGCGGCCATTACCATCGCGATCACGTCGATCGCTTTTTCGTTCTACCACTTCTGGCCGGGCAAACCGGTACAGACCGGCTTGTTCATGTTCTACACGATCGCGGGCGTCTATTTCGCCAGCGTGTACCTGCTGCGTGGATTCGGCATCGTCGTCGCCGTCCACGCACTGTACGACATTTTCGTTGTCGTCCTGAACTTGCAACATCGCTACGGGGAATGAACGGAATTCTCAGGTGAGATGATCTGATGTGGCCGCCAATCGGATAGCGCCCACAACGGCCGTCGGTGCGATGCCCCTCGCCTGATTTAGCCCGGCGTTAAATTTCGGGACCTGCGACGGGTATCGTTGGCCTCGATGTGAACGACTCGGAGGG
This sequence comes from Phycisphaerae bacterium, assembly GCA_963577075.1. Taxonomy (GTDB): domain Bacteria; phylum Planctomycetota; class Phycisphaerae; order Phycisphaerales; family Phycisphaeraceae; genus CAUYYV01. Next base: position 20,864 of record CAUYYV010000013.1, on the reverse strand, counting down.
TCGGCACTCATCCCGCCGTGATTGCCGCGCGACGTGATCGACGCAACATCACTAGCAAAGCGACGATCAGCACCGTCAACACGCCCGGTTCAGGCACCGCCGCCGGCGAACCCGGCTCCGCGTAAGTGACAAAACCCTGTGGCTCGACCAGTGCGGAAAGCGCCGCTGGAATACCCAGCGCCTCGGTCAAGCCCGACGCCATCGCATCATTGAGCAATCCCGAAAAATCATTGATGTCATTGGTAACCCATGGGTCGATGCCGGACCGCTTGAGCTTTCGTCGCAGCCTCCCCTTCGTCGCAAGCGACATCTCGATCGCCGCCAGTGCATCGGGCAGGCCGTAACCGTATTCCCGGCGTCGATGACGCCTTGACAAGCCTTCGCCCAATGGGTCGGCCGTCTTCTTTAATATCTTCAACACCTGCTTGGATGACAACTCGGGATTGGCCGTCAGCATCAGGGCCGCTACGGACGCGGCGATCGGAGATGAAAAGCTCGTGCCGTTCCACTCGGCCGTACCATCTTCCGTGTAGAGCGTCGTCACATTCTCACCCGGCGCGACGAAATCGATGAACCTGCCGTACGTACTGAAATCAGATCGCCTGTCCGTTTCGTCGATCGACCCGACTGCGACGATTTGCTTGTAGTTCTTCCACCTGTTGGGCAACCCGTTGTTGCCCGCGGCCATGAAGACCAACGCGCCCCGCTTGTAGGCATATTTTGCGGCGACGGCGATCACCTTGTGGCCCGCGCCCCCGTAGCTGATGTTGATCACCCGCGCGCCGCTGTCAGTGGCAAAGCGGATACCGGCGGCGATATCGGAGACATACGCCGCGGCGTCGGGCCGATTGGTGATGCGCACCGGCAAGACATTGGCCATCCAGGCCGACTGGCTGATACCGTTGTGGTTGCCGCTGCTGGCACCGGGTATGCCCGCCGTGCCCGTGCCGTGCGGGTGCACCGACGCGATGTTGGACGTGCCGTCAACAATATTGATCCCGCCCAGCAGGTTGCGGCGCAGGTCCATGTGGTCGGCCTGGAAACCCGAGTCGAGCACAGCGACGGTGATCTGACCCCGCCGGGGCTGCTCATAGATGTGGCCCCACGCCTCGCCGAACCGCATCCGGCCGTGGTACCACTGACGCTCGGCCAGTGGGTCATCAAACTCAAGCACCACGCCACCGGCCTGAGACGCCAGCACCAACATCAGCAACGCGACAATCCATTTTCCCATGACTGCCTCCCTGACCCGGCATCAGATACGGGCCAAGGCAAGCATCGGGTCGATGGAACCCGCGGGTAAGCTGTCAAACGGCGGAGTGAAAAAACTTGGTCCCCGATAACGATCACCCCCCCACTACTGGTCCAGTCGTTACGACCCGTACGATCCGTGTTGCCCCCGTCGTCACATTCGCTACCATCGGTATTCCACGCTTGGGTGGACCGGTGGCGATAACCTGACAGGAGACTTCGATGGCTCAGCAGAAAGCAACCAATATCACTTGGCACGAAGGGGAGATCACGCCACAGGAGCGGCACAAGAACCTTGGCCAGAAGGGTGCCACCCTGTGGATGACCGGTCTGTCCGGCAGCGGCAAGAGCACCGTTGCGGTCGCACTCGAACAGGTCCTGCTGCAACGTGGCAAGCACGCCTACCGGCTCGACGGTGACAATGTCCGCCACGGGCTTAACAAGAACCTTGGCTTCTCTGCTGAAGACCGGACCGAGAACATTCGCCGCATCGGCGAGGTCGCCAAGTTGTTCGCCGACGCCGGCATGATCGCGATCACCAGTTTCATCAGCCCGTACACCGCCGACCGCGACGCCGTGCGCAAGCTGCACGACGAGGCCAACCTGCCCTACCTCGAGGTCTACGTCGACGTCCCGCTCGACGTCGCCGAGCAACGTGATCCCAAGGGTCTCTACAAGAAGGCACGCGCCGGCGAGATCAAGGGATTCACCGGCATCGACGACCCCTACGAAGCCCCGACCAACCCCGAGTTGCACCTGCGCACCGATCAACTGAGCATCGAGCAGTCCGTCGAGCAAATGCTCAACACGCTCGAACAGCGCGGCATCTTGTCGGCGTAACTCTCGTCACGGACCGCCCGGGTCAAACCAGTTCACGCTCGCAACGTGATCTTGAAGCAGGTCCGGATTTCCCGGACCTGCTTCACTAAAATGAGATGATATTGCGAACTATAATCTGCGGCCTAATCTTCGCCCGGTACGATCGTGGCTTTCACACATCGCATGGCCGTCGCACATTCGGTGGCATCGTGCACGCCCTGTTCAGTTAACGGAAATTTCATCTGCATGCTGCGCCACGGATAGCGGGCACTGGCGCGGTCCAGCATGGCAATCGCCAACGGAATGTCGTTCGCAGTAAACGCCCAGCTACCGATGACGTTGATATCCTTAGAGCAGATGCGGTGCCAGTTGGTTTCGATCGCGCCGGCATCAGTAAATTGCCCCATCTCGACGTATGTCCCTCCGTCGCGAAGCATTTCGATGCCCTCCGGACCGGCGGAGGGATGGCCGGCACAGTCTACGACCACATCGGCGCCGTAACCGCCGACGAGTTCCCGCACGGCATCGACGCGCTCCCGAATCGTTGTATGCGTCTGGATATCCACGGTAGCGTCGGCGCCAAAATTCTCGCACAACGCCAATCGCGGCTGCCGCGGCGCACCGATCACGACCACGCGGCCGGCGCCCATCTCCCTCGCCGCCACGATCATCAACACACCGATCGGTCCCGAACCCTGAATAACCACCTTGTCGCCGATGTGAAAACCGCCAACCGATGCTGCGCGATTCAACGCGCGCACACAAGACGTCAATGGCTCTGACAGCGACCCGAGCATCAATGGCATGTCGTCCGGCAGACGATAAATCTTTGTCGCGGGGAGCATGGCAAGATCAACGTACACCATTTGGGCCCATCCGCCCCATAGGTGCGGCGGCTTGTCAAACCCAAGATAACGCCCGTAGTACGTCGGGTTGAGACACTTGTTGGCGGTGCTCGGATAGTGCACGCAGTAATAGCACTGTCCACAAGGCATCAGCGGAGGCAACATGACCTTGCAGCCGATTTCCAACGGATGACCCATGAAATCAACTTCCAGGGCGGACCCCTTCTCTATAATCACGCCCGCCAATTCGTGGCCGAGCGTCAATGGCCAGGGCAACGGCGTCGGCCAGTGACCTTGCAGGATGTGCAGGTCCGTGCCGCACACGCCGCAAGCGCCGATCTGGATCAACGCCGCCCGCTCAGGCACACGCGGACGCGGGACCTGCCTCATCCGCGGCGCACTACCCGGGCCGTCAAACGTAGTGACATTGATAGTTTCCATGGCTTAGTTCATCGACAGGTATAACCTGCCGCAATGTTTCATGAAATAGAGCTAAACGCGCTTCAAGCCTCACTTTTAGGCAAAATGCTGCGTCCCCCAAGCTATTTTCCGCCGGCAAAACGCCAGCGGCCTGTTGTAATCATCCGCACCGTCAGTACCGTGCGGGATCATAATACTGACAAGAGAAAAGGCGGCAGCCATGAACCGTTTTTCAAGCCTGGCGAACACCGCATTCCAGTCGCCCGGGGCCTGATGAACACGGATCCATCGACCTGTCCGAGCAACTCGCAGGCACCCATATTATCATATAGTCGTGCTGTTGCTGCAGGCGCTTGGCCATGGCTGGAGTAAGCCCCCTAGGTATTGTGATCGAGTGAGCATCCGAATTGATCCGCTGGCAGTTGCCGCTCTCAAGCCGTGGGATGAGTTGCTGAATCAGGATTTTTTCTTGAATCTGGCGGAAGCGGGATACATGCTGGACGAATGGCAGTTGGACTACAACTGTCGTCGTTCGCGTTCATCGTTGAACCGGCAGGCGAAAAGAAATATCGGTATCATCATCAAGATCCGTCCTGTTTGAAAAAAGACATGTCATCAACACATGTCTGCCATGCATCAGGTGGGGTATAGACTCGTTTTCAGGCCATAACACCGCACACAACTTGAATCGAGGTTTTGCGATGAACGAGATGGAACAGTACGAACTCGATCGGCAGGGTTATATCGTTATCGAGAACATGTTGACCGACGAGGAGGTTGCGCCCCTGCGCAGCGCTGTGGATTGGCTGGAAGAGCACGCTCTTGCCCACGTCGACAAACCACCTCGCAAAAAAAGCCCCCGACCACAAGGGCCCGAGTACCACCGCAGCCCTGACAAGGGCTACCACGCGCGAGGCTCGAGCGCAGAAGGCAGTACACTGATGATTGAGGACTTCTGGAACGCCGATGAGGCGTTCGACGTTCTGGTCAACCACGAGCGTACGATGCAGTACATTCGCGCGGTCTCACCGGAGCGCCCGACGATCAACAACTCGGAGATCCGCATCCGCTACCGCGGCAACACCAGCAGAAGTCACGGCGGCTCCCGTGCTAACAACGGAAAATATCGCTATGACTTCGGCGCGATGGGTATTACCTGCATGATGGTGCGCATGATTTACTTTTTGCAAGACGTCAGCAATGAGCAGGGCGCATTCTGCGTCGCGCCAAGCACACACAAAACCAATCTGCCCTGCCCCTACGGCAACGACCCCGACGAGGATCCGGGGATGATTGGGCTGGAGGTGAAAGCCGGCGATGCCATCTTCTTCACCGAGTCGCTGCGTCACGGGGGCCTGGCAAACCGTTCCAGCCAGGTCCGCAAGACTATCCACGTCGGTTATGGTCCCTACTGGATGATGTCACAGAACATCGCCACCATGGACGAGGCGCAGTACGTCACCAAAGCGATGCTGGCTCGTTATGACACGGAGCAACGGAATCTGTTCAGGGCTTTCCCGGAATGGTAAGGATCAGCCGTCCCATAACACCCGACCCTATTCGACCCTAAACTATCGCAATGCCTTGTTTCCTGTCCGCTTGGCGCGCGAACCTATGGTTCAGGGCGTAGGGTTCAACAGGGCGCCTCGCTTCGTGCGATCGGGCGATCCGCTGCTGGCATCGCCGGGCATTCGCAATGCGTCGAGCATGCGGTGGGCCTCGGCATCGTTTGGATTGATCGTGAGCACCACCTCAAAATGTCGGACCGCCTCGTCGATTCTGTTCTGCTGCCGGTAGGCGACGCCGAGGTTAAAGTGCGCCCGCAGGTGTTTTGCTTCGATGGCAACGACCTGTTCCCATTGCTCGATGGCGGCGTCAAGGTCGCCCCCTGCTTCGAGCTCGATCCCGAGCAGATAGCGGGCAAGTGCGCTGCCGGGCGAAATCGCAAGAGCGTGCTCATAGAGCGCAATTGAATGGCGCCAGGTGCGCGCCTGCGCATAAGAAACGAACGTGCAGGCCGACAACAGAGACCCGACAACCAAAAGCGCCGCAACGCGAACAGGCTTGCAGCCAGTTCGGCGCCGCACCAACAGGTCGTTGCCGGTCCATGCGATGATGATGAACAGCCCAACCAACGGCACGTACGTGTAACGGTCGGTCATCACGTGCATGCCCGCCTGAAACAATCCGATGACGGGCAGCAGCACGACCAGATACCAGAGCCAGCCAACAACCGCGTACCGTTTGGCGCCCGATCGAGTTACCCACGCGGTAACGCCCAGCAGCAGTGTGCCGGCCAACAGAATCTGCCAGTTGTTCCACGCCTGCCCGCTGACACGATACGGGTGCGGATAAAAGGCCGCCAAGTCCATCGGCCAAATCATTTTCCAGATGTACCACGCATAGGCGCCGACGGCATTGGTAAGACGCAGCAGTCCCGGCAACGATTCGGCCGACCCCGTGCCTGGCAACGGCGGATTCTTGACCAGCAGCGTGGCCACGGCGGCGGCAGCGGACAACGCCAACAGGGGAACCTTTTCCACAATCAGTCCGCGCAATGGAAGTCTGCCCTCATCCGCGGGCTGGCGGCACCACCGGTCAAGCGGCCAGAAGTCGATCATAAGCATCACCAGCGGCAGCGTGACCAAGTCCGGCTTGGCCATGAGGCTAAACGCCATGAGCACAACGACCAACAGGTACAACAACACTCGCCGCCGGCGGGTGTAGCGTGCGTAAGCCCACAACGATGCCAATGCAAACATGGTGCTGAGCAATCCCGGCCGGCCCGAGACCCAGGCCACCGACTCAACGTGCAACGGGTGCAGGGCAAACAGCGCCGCGACCAGGCCACTGGGCCATGCACTGTTCGACGCCGAGCGCAACAGGGCAAACAGCAGCAGCGTGTTGACGATGTGAATCAGAACGTTGGTCGCGTGGTGGCCGGCGGGGTCGGTGCCGTAAAGATTGCAGTCGACCATGTGACTCAGCCAGGTGATCGGGTGCCAGTACGGCGCATGCTGCGTCGTGGTAAACGCCCACGCAATACCCGGCCAAGTGAGCCCGGCCTTGACATGCGCATTATCCGTCACTTTCAGCGGGTCATCCCAGCTGACAAAATCGAACCGCAACGCTTGGCCGTACACCACCAACGTGGCAACGATCAGCACCAGACAGATAATGGCGTTTTGTTTCATGTGCGGGCCAGCCCCGACCCGAGACGGTCAAGCAGAGTGTCGCCGTGCCGCGCGCGTAGGTCAACCGTTGCAGTGCCGAGGTCCCTGACGGTCACGACGCGAGACTGCCGCCTGCCACCACCGCCGGGCCAAGTGTCTCAGGCGGCTCGAGCCGGACGGCAGCGTGGGCTGTTCGATCCCGATCTATCGTCTGTCCTGCCCGCAGGTGCGCAACGCATTGGGACCAGCGTGTTGAGCGTCACGCGTTTTGCCCGTTGTCTGCGCCGGAGCCGTCGTCGAGCTTTAACCTTTTCACTCTTCGCCTGATCGCGATGAGATTAATCAGCATCTTGATCGAATCGGACAACGGCGCCACCCGGCTGTCGCGATTGTCGCGCCAGACAACGCCAACCTCGATAATGGTACAACCCAAGCGTTCAGCGATAGCGAGAACTTCGCAGTCAAAGGCAAAGCCCTCCGTCCGCTGCAACGCGAAGACGCGGCGGGCAACCTTGTGGTCGAAACACTTGAAACCACACTGCGTGTCGCGCAGGCCGCGCAGGATCAGCAAGCTGCGCAGCGCCCGGAACGACGCTCCCATCAGCCGGCGGCGCCAGGGTTGGGGCGGGTCGAGCACGGAATCGGGCATATCACGCGACGCAATGGCGACGTCGTAACCCTCGTCCAACTTGGCCAGCAGTTTGCCGCATTGCTCGATCGGCATGGACAGGTCGGCGTCGCAGAGCATGACCCGTCGGCCCTCTGCTTCGAGCATGCCTCGACGAGTGCTGTAGCCCTTGCCACGATTACGATCGTTAACCAGGACACGCAAGCGCAGCGGGCCGGCGTCGAACTGCCTCACCAACTCGGCCGTGCCGTCCGAGCTACCGTCGTCCACGACGATGATCTGCCACGGCTCATCTTGTGTGTGCGCGTATTGGCGGATCTTCTCAAGCGTCAAGCCGATACGGTGCCGTTCGTTGTACGCAGGAATCACAATCGACAGCGCAGCAGCAGAGCCGTGATGACCGGTCATGGCCGCGACTCCGGCGCGATGTGGATGCCGATTACGCGCAGCCGTTCGGCCAGATCGGGCTGAAGCTCCACGGCGCGGCGCAACGGCCCCGCCGCTTCGGGCCGGCCCAGCAGGTGCAACGCCAGCCCCAGATTCAGGTGCATGCCCGCGTTCTCGGGTCTGATCTGCACCGCCCGATCAAAGCACCACGCCGCCTGCTCAAGGCGTTGCGTTTTCATCTGCACCGTTTCGTCGAGGCGGGCTATGTTCAGCAGCGCGGCGCCCCATTCGTTATACGCTTCGGCAGAATTGGGCCTGAGAGTCACCGCCCTACGGTAATGGTCGATCGCCTCGACCGGTTGGTTCAGGTCCACCAGCGTGTCGGCCAGATTATGGTGTACGCTGGCAGCGTTGTCTTTGATCTCGAGTGACTGGCGAAAGCACCACGCCGCCTGCTCAAGGCGTTGCGTTTTCACCTGCACCGTTTCGTCGAGGCGGGCTATGTTCAGCAGCGCGGCGCCCCATTCGTTATACGCTTCGGCAAAATTGGGCCTGAGAGTCACCGCCCTACGGTAATGGTCGATCGCCTCGACCGGTTGGTTCAGGTCCACCAGCGTGTTGGCCAGATTATGGTGTACGCTGGCAGCGTTGTCTTTGATCTCGAGTGACTGGCGAAACTGCGCGACGGCTTCAATAAGCTGGCCCCTATTGCGCAACTCGGCGCCCACGTTGTTGTGCATTCCTGCGCCGACCACATGCCGCCACGGGTGAGGCCAATTGCAGAATACCGCCACGCACGCTACCACCGCGGCGCACGCGAATACACGCGTTGTCGGTTGTTGATGGATGAAGCGGGGCAACTTGACCACACCGACGGCGGCCAGCAAGATCGCAAGGGGCGCCAGCGGAAGCCGATAGCGCGCGAACACGTAAAACATCACCACGCTTAACGAGTAGATGCCAAACAGAAGGTAGAACAACCACAACCTGCGGCGCTGCCGCCACGACACCCACACGCCCGCCACCGCCAACGGCATGATAACCCCGAAATGGTTGAATGCACCCGAGGCGCGCAGCGGGATCGACCACCGTGCGTGCGTGTACTGGCCCTCAGTGTCTTCAACCCCGAGAGAATTAAACAGCAAAAAGAACGTCTTGGCTTTCAGCAACAGCCATGATCCGAAGTTGTCGCGGATGTATTGCAGAGATTTCCACGTCCAATACCGTGAAACCTGTGCGGGCGTCATCTCGGTGCCGGTGTCACGCTCGGCGATCAACCTGGCGTCGTGGGACTCGAAGTCGGGATGGCCCCGCCCGAACTTCAGTGAAACGTAGCTACCGTCCGAGCGTTCGTTGTTACCAATATAGAAGTTCGGCCCAAACTGGGACGTAGTCAGGTGGAACTCGCCGCCGATGACGTAATTTCGCGCCGCCACAGGCAGCAATATGACCGCCAGGCCCATGACAAAGGCCGCGCAATAAAGCAATCGACGTTTATCTCTACGAAAGTAGGTAATAGCCCAAAATAGTATGACCGCGATGAACACGACCGCATTCTCGCGTGTCAACGCCAGGCACCCCATCGTCGCGCCCACCGCAATCCATCGCGCCGGCCTGGGTTCGGCGATGATCCCGCTGAGCAACCAGAGCGACAGGCACAGCAGCAGCAGGTCGAGCCCGGACTTGCCCAGGATCGCGTCAAAAAAAATCGCCGGTGCATATAGCGCCAACAACAGGCCCGCAGCGATCCCGGCCGCGTTGGAAAACAGGCGCCGCGCCGCATGGGCGATCAGTACGCACGCTATCGCGCCCAGAATCGCCTGGATGATGCGTACCCGCATCGGATCGTCGCCAATCGTCGCATAGACGCCGCCGAGAAAATACGGATACAGCGGCGCCTGATAAAACACGCCCTCGCCCCACCAGTCACCGGCGGCGATCCGGCGCGCCCAGCTATCGTAGGCTTTGGCGTCGCCCAGCCGAAGGTCGAAAAACGGTGCCACGCGTAGTTGAGCAAGATGCCACAGCCGGATGCCCAGAGCCAGCACGAAAATACCTGTCGAAGCCCATACAAATGGCTGTCGCTGCGACGAGTTGTCAGGGTGAGGACCGATGTCCGTCATGGCTGCGGGCTCGGGCCAAGCACTCGGTTACGATCGACGCAGGTTGTATTTGAGGATACACCAGATCGCACGGATGCCATCCTTCCAACCGATCTTCTTGCCCTCTTCATACGTTCTGCCGGCGTAGGAGATGCCTACCTCGAATATCCGGCATTGCTTTTTAGCTATCTTCGCGGTGATCTCCGGCTCGAACCCGAAACGGTTCTCCTCGATCGTGATGTCCGCGATGATCGATCGGCGAAAGACCTTGTAACACGTCTCCATATCGGTCAGGTTCAGGTTGGTGAACATGTTCGACAGCAGGGTCAGGAACTTGTTGCCCAACATGTGCCAGAAGAACAGAACGCGGTGCGAGTCGCCGCCGATCATCCTCGATCCGTACACGACGTCTGCCTTGCCGCTTATGATCGGCTCGATCAGGCGGGGATACTCGCCCGGGTCGTACTCCAGGTCGGCATCCTGCACAATCACGATATCACCGGTCGCCGCGGCAAAGCCCGTGCTCAGTGCCGCGCCCTTGCCCCGGTTGTGGGAGTGCATCAGGATCTTGAGGTTGTCGGCGGTGCCGTTGATCGCGGCGAGCCGATCGCGTGTGCCATCGGCCGACCCATCGTCGACCACAATCAGTTCCTTGTCGAGATCGACCTCCTGGACACGTCCAATGATCTGTTCGATCGTCTCCACCTCGTTAAAAACCGGGATCACGACTGACAATTTCATGATATGGTTCGTCTCGCACTGCTGCTTCGCGGCCAACCGAGAGTGTCCCACCGTCGAAGGTGTCGGTCAAGGCCTAGGCGAGGCGGACACCGCCTTTGGCCCATGCTCGAAGAGCGAGACGGAGCCACACCAACGCCGGCCAAAGTGACGCCCCGGATCGGCCCGATAAAGGGCAAGTGCCTGACATGCTCCAGCCGATACCGACGAGTAAGACAATCGATCTGGCGGGCAAGCAAAAAGTCCGCGGGCATTTTGATCGGTTAGCGGCGCAGCGGGCGCGGTTTCGCCGCCGCAATCGTTACTACTACCGGCAACTCGTTCACTATCTGAAGTTCATCATTGCCCCGGGCATGAAGGTCCTGGAAGTCGGCTGCGCCGATGGTTACGTGCTCGAACAGTTGGAGCCGGCCAGGGGCGTCGGCATCGATCTGAGCGCCGCGATGATCGAGACGGCCCGTAACCGAGCGAGCCGAAAGCGGCTCGACCACCTCGAGTTTCACCAAGCCGACGCCGAGGCTGTCACCTATACCGAACAGTTCGATTTCGTCGTGCTCTCCGACGTGCTGGGCAACCTGTTGGACATCCAGCAGGTGCTGGACAACCTTCGGTCGGCGTGCGGTGCGCACACGCGGATCGTGATTCATTATCACAGCATTCTGTGGGAGCCGATCCTCGGGTTGGCACAGCGATTGAAAATGAAGATGCCCCAGCCGCTGCACAACTGGTTGTCGCCGGCGGACGTGGACCATTTCCTGACGCTCAGCGATTACGAGCGGGTCAAATTCGATCGACGGATTCTGTTTCCCAAGTACCTGCCGCTGATCTCGACCCTGATCAACCGGTACGTCGCACCGCTTCCGCTGATCAATTCACTGTGCATGGCCAACTTCTTCGTCGTCCGCTGCAAACAGAGCCGGCTCGTCGGTGATTATTCGAGCACGATACTGATCCCCTGTCGCAACGAGAAGGGCAACATTGCGCCGGCTATCGAGCGGATCCCGCTGTTCGGCGCCGCGCAGGAGATCATCTTCGTCGATGGTCACTCCACCGACGGCACACCCGACGAGATACGCCGGGTCATGGCGGAGTTTCCCGACAAGGACATCAAGTTCCTGGCGCAGCCAGGCGCCGGCAAGGGCGACGCGGTGCGTCACGGATTTGCCCACGCGACGGGCGATATCCTGATGATCCTCGACGCCGATCTGACCGTCCCGCCCGAGGACCTGCCCAAGTTCTACAACGCCATCGCCTCGCACAAGGGTGAGTTCATCAACGGAACCCGCCTGGTATATCCGATGGAAAAAGAGGCGATGCGATTCCTGAACATCCTCGGCAACAAGTTCTTCTCGGTCGCACTGTCGTGGCTGCTCAACCAGCCGCTCAAGGACACGCTCTGCGGGACTAAAGTGATCTTTCGCACTGATTACGAAAGGCTCGCCGAGGGACGGGATTACTTCGGTGATTTTGACCCGTTCGGTGATTTCGATCTTATCTTCGGGGCCGCGAAGCTGAACCTGAGGATTCTCGAGGTACCCATCCGCTATCGCGACCGCACCTACGGGTCGACCAACATCAGCCGGTTTCGCCACGGCTGGTTGCTGATGAAAATGACAGCGTTTGCGATGCGGAAGCTCAAGACTATCTGATCGACCTTCCCGCCGTTTACCGGTTCGTTGTCGTCGTAATCGGATCGCCTGTCCCGGCGATCGATTCGCGGTAGGGCTTTCCGTCTTTATACAGATCAATTCTTGCGAGAATGTCGCGTGCGAGAAATTTATCGGGCATCCGGGCGGCCAGTTCCAGCGCCCGCTGAGCAGTTTGGACAGCTTTGTCGAATCGACCGGTCGCTGCGTAGGCCGCCGCCAGCGTGTCAAGCGTGGAAGCATCGTCGTGTTTTGTCAACTCGATGGCACGCCGCGCCAATTCGACGGCTTCGTCGGGTGCCTGGAGATTTTCAATGGGCGTGGTGGCCATCAGCCACGCCAGATTGTTCAGAGGCTTGGGCCAGTCCGGGCGCAACTGCGCCGCGTGGCGAAGATGGACCACCGCATTTTTGAGGTGGCCCCGCGAAGCTTCCAGCACCCCCAGGTTGTAATGCGCAAAGGCGTAACCCGGCTGCAACTGCACCGCTCGTAGGTAAGCGCGCCCGGCGTCGACCGCTAGACCCCGTGCCTGCAACACGACACCCAGGTTGTAAAGAGATTTGACGTTGCGGGGATACTTCACCAGGTCATGGCGATACTGCGCTTCCTCAAGGGCGAGCCGGTCCGACACGGTGCGCGGCAGAACCTGGAGCCACAGATGGCTCATCTCATCGTTCGTCAGGTTCCCCGATCGGACGCGGCGCGGCGGGTTGTGCGGATTGCGCTCGTTGGCCGACGAGTTATCGTAGGTATACCGCATCCGGATCGTCGTCCCTTTAGGCAAGGGCACCGGCTCGGCGTAGCGATACACCGCCTGCCAGTCGAAATTCCACCGCTTGATCCAGATCAGCCACGTCGTACCGCCATCGGGAAGTTCGCCCCACACCTTGATCTCTTTGCCCAGCAGGTGCACGTGCGGATATACCGCCAGCACATCAATGTCCACCGGCAAGGTGATCGAATCGGCGACCACGTGGTTGGCGGCACCGGCCGGGATGTCAAGGTAGCCGTCACGCTCGAGCAGCATCAGCAACATCGGGGGCTGTTTCGGCGGCTCATCGGTGAAATAGAAACCCGCTTGCGCGTCAATGGTTTCCGGTTTGCCCGAGGGCAGCATGTGCATGTTGACAATCAGGTCGGTGCCCTTTTCCAGCCGCCACGCCCTGCCGGGCGGGTACCTGCGCGGCACGTTGCCGGCTTTCCACTCGATCAGGTGCCCGGCCGGCCGCGTCATCTGGCCGAGTGAGGCGATCTCCATCCCGGCAAACCCCTCTTCGCTGTCCATCGCATCGAGTTGGCGGGACGACGGTGTTGTATCAATCAGCATGTTGGCGTGATGCACGATGCGCTTGTTGCCGGGGCGTAGCTCGACGGCGGCGACGTAGCGTGTCGTCTTGACCGGCACGGTCATCACAAAGTTTCGAAACACATCGGCGCCGCGAGCAGGCAGCAGATAGGGCCGATCCATCTTGACCACCAGGTCTGGCTCACCCAACTGCCATCCCTCAGCGAATACCGGCACCGGCGGCAGATCCGACAGCTCACCCTCAATCCCACCTTGCTCGGCCCAGCGCGCCAGCAGTGTGACTTGCGTCTCCGTCAGACGCCGCTCACCCTCAAACTGCCCATACTCCGGCTCGGGCAGCCAGGGCGGCATGTACCGATCACCGGTGACGCGGACGATCTGATCCGCACGCTTGCGCACGTCTTCGTATGTCAACAGGCTGAACGGCGCCGGCTCGCCAGGCCGGTGACACGCAGCGCAATGGTCGTACATGATCGGTGCAATGTCTTTGTTGAAGGTAACCGGTTGATCGGTCGGGCTCTCCGCCGGTGCGTGGCAGTCATCGCAGCCGGCAATCACCACCGTGACCAGCACGGCCGAAACGAAAAAACATCCTGCCTTGGTCAGTTCCATGCGAGCACTTGATGATGGTCACTTGAGCGGGGGTGCCTTCGATACCTCTTCGCGAAACGGTTGATGCCGTTCATAGAGTTGCAAGCGATTCTCGGTGGGTATGACCAGCGACTCGGCCCGGCTTTGGCGCGCCTTTTCCAGTGCCAGCTGCGCAACGGATGAGTCGGAGCAGCCAGTTGAACGCACCACAGAGACGGTGATGACCGCGGCAAGCGGAGTGCGTCGCATCAGTTGATTCATTTCAGATTCGTCAGGTAACAACCAATGGCCGTGGTGATGCGATTGGCGACCGGTCGCCCTTCAAGTGCGGCGACAATCGCATCATCGAGATCATGGGTTGTGGCCTTGGGTCGGTTCTTGCCGAAGTCCACATACCAGTTGTCAATTCGGCCGCGGTAGACCATGCGCGGGCCAGCGAATGATGAATCAGACGGATCCGCCGTGACATAGACCGCTGCTTCAGGTGTGCGCGTCGCGCCGGCAAATTCCACAAGCGCGTGATCCGGATCGAGCACCGCCCGGCAGTCATGGCCATAGGATTCCATGTGCGCGCGGATCAATGCCGCGGTGTCGTCCGGGTCCGCGTACACCATCCAGAACTCCACGCCCTTCGGATTGAACTTGTCGTACAGTCGCCGTATCTCGGGCGCGTATCGATTGGAAATTGGACATTCCCGCATCGTAAAAAGCAGCACGGTTACCTTTGATCGCGTGGCGGTCAACGGATCAATCGGCTGACCGTCCAACCCGATCGCGGTTTTCGGTGCTGCGGGGATTGCATTGGGCGCCTGCTGATTGCAAGCCGTGATCGCGCCCGCAGCGAATGCGTAGACAAGTATTAAACCAACCGCATTCCGTTTCACTCTTGCCATATCGTCACACTCCCGCCGGATATCTAACTGCAGCCGCCAGTAAGTATAAGATACTTGGGGGTTTTTCTTGTTCCAAAGACCCGGGGCAGTGCTCACGCCCGGCATCACTGACATCACCGAATCGCCTGCCCAAACGGCAGTATCGGCGATTGGGCTTGTCTCATAAATGATTTGTGTGAAGAGTGATAGGGGTATTGTCCCGAGGCAATAAGCCACCGGGCCCTTCGGGGCGGTAAGCCTGACCCCGTGGATTTTTATCGGGATCGACGCACGATCCGTTTCGTTGCTAGAGAGTCAATCGACTACGGATTTGGCCGGCCAATGGCTTTGCCGACGCATTGGTTTGCCGGTGCCAATACCTCACGTGCGGCCGCCAGCGTACCACCCATCGCGATGGTCGGCGCCAGGACCACGCCGACGATGGGCGCTGATTCAGTTGGGTCTATGGCTCGAGTATTCGGCCTTACTCATCGGCGGCCAGGTCGTGGCGGGATATGACCCCGCTCAACCAATCGCAGCGCCAGGTTGTGCATGACGTTTTTAACGGCTTGTTCGTTGAGGTGCCAGTCCTCGGGATGCAGCCGCCAATCAGGAACATCGCAGTTAATCTTCAAGAATGCGATTCCCTCGTTCATCCGGCGGACATTGGCTTGTTCCTGCGCGAATGAGAAACGGTACTTCTGGTTGCGAAACAGATAAACGCGTGGTTCGAGGTGGTATGGCTGCATCCACAGTCGGCTGGTCATCATGCTGACCTCGAAGGCGGCAAACCGGCCGCGATTGCCTTCTACGAGTTGCTTCATACGGTGCAGCAGCGCGTTGGTAAGTTCCAGTCCATACCCCGTGCGCGCGCTGGTGGGTATGAACCCGAGCGAGTAATGACATTTGTCCTGGACGAAGTTCTCCAGGGGCATGTATCCGAACTGATCTTCATCCATTTTTTGCCACAGGTCCATCGTGGGGCCGTTCCATTGGATCGGCTTGTACGGCCCAGGAAGATAACGCTGCGTCCAGAGCGGATCGTTCGCCGCCAGTCGGTAACGCTGATCGATCCGTTTCTGAATAAGCGCCACAACCTTGATCGGTGAAAGCATGGGTGCGCCGATGCGCGACGCCGTCGGGGCCGTCAATCGGCCGTCCACCAGTGCGAATGTCGGCTTCGGCGGCGAATGCAAGGCCCATTGATTGACGAACATATTGTTCCACACGTCGTTGTAGGGAGTTTGCCACAGCACGATCAAGTCGGCGCGATATCCGTGGTCACGGTAATACTCTTCGAGCGCCAGCAATTGCTGATCCGTACCGTACGCGCCGCAGGCGAGCGAAAATACCCGAATCCGCGCATGGCCCAGTTGGTGCAAACTGCTCTCCAGCAGGCGCTCGGGCATCTTTTCAAAGGGCAGTTCGTAGCCCGCGGCTTGTGAATCACCGACGAGAATGATGACGAAATCGTCATCGTCGTATGCAATGCGCCTTCCTCGAAACGACAATTGATTGTTATCAGCAGGGTCGTCGGTCGATCGCCAGCCGCAATAGACTTGTTCCGGCAGATCGAGAATCTGCAGAACAACCTCCGCACCGCCGAGCGCAAGAAGCTGCGCCAAACAGATCGCTGCGATCCGAAACATCCACTGACGCCGCGCGATGTTCTTTGCCATGGTTGTTGGGGAAAGTTTGAAACGAACACATATACGGGACAGATCGGTTTATCAAATGGATCGTCGCCAAAACTACAGCGTCGGCCTTGCGGCATCGATCGCAAGGTCAGCGCGTTTTCGGTCGACGAAATAGCTGATCCTCCGGTAGCCGACCCATTCGAGCACGTTCATCGCGTCCACGAAACGATCGGCGACCCTGTCGGGCGTGTGTGCGTCGGAGCCGATCACCACGGGAATGTCGCGCTTGCACATCTCGGCCAATATGGCGGAGCCGGGATTGGCCTCGGGCAGCGCCTTGTACCAGCCGGACGTGTTCAGTTCCATGGCGGTGCCAGCCTTCGCCACGCGATCGAGGCAGGCGCACACGTCGTCCATGATGCGATGAAGCTGCCATTGCGCCGGGTCGCTGTTCTTGATAAGGTCCGGATGGCTCAGGCAGTCGAACAGCCCGGTCTCCGCCGCCATCGCCAGGTGCTCGAAATAATGGCGCTGAAAAGCCACCGGCCCGTCGTTCTTGTATTTCCGCTCGTACTCGACAAAAAAGGGGTGCACCGACCCCAGCACGTAGTGCAGTGGTGCCGCGTTGATCTGCTTCGTCAGCCAATCTTCGAACCCGGGTGCGTAGTCGCACTCCAGGCCGAGGCGAACATCGACGCGACCGCACCACTCTTGCCGGGCGCGTTCGACAATCGCGACGTATTGGTCGAACTCATCAACAGCCATGCGAGCGCGCGCAGCATATCCGTCAGGCATCGGGTTGTGGCACGTAAAAACAATGCCCTTGAGCCCGCACCGCTCGGCGGCGCGCGCGTAATCCTCCGGCTCGCCGTCGGCGTGGTGACAAAGCGGCGTGTGCATATGCGTGTCGTAGAGAACCGCGTCGGTCATTTACAATCCATCGTGATCTAAAAGCGTCCACTTCCAGCACAATGTTGCGCTGCGATCACTTCTGCCACGACGAGGAGTTGAGCGGTTTTGGCCACATTTTTAACGCATGACCCAGACGGGTTTGCCGAGCAGTTTAATCGGCTGGCGTTGATGCGGCTCGGCGGTGCCGGGGGTGGCGTAGCTGATCATGAGGGTCTTGCGCAAGGAGACGGTTGCACCGGTGGCGGGGTGGATGATGCTCTGAGATTCACCGGCAAGGCCGGCAAAGAAAATTGTCATGCGATCGACATCGTTTTCAAAAACCGGCCAGATGAGCACGCTTTCACGGGCGCGGTCCTCGCCGATCAGCAGCTTGCCCGACACGGCGATCGGGCTTTCCAGCAGCTGGTTACCAAGGTGCCTCATGACGGCGGTAAACACCCGAGGCGGCACGTTTTTGTCGGTCATGATAATGTCGCCCTGATCGGTGGCGACGGTGGTCTCGGGCACAAACAGCTGTTCGACGCCGCTGTTGTTGACGACCTTGTACGGAAGGTACCAGTACCAGCGGGTCACGCCTTGGAGGTCGGCCACGCCAATGGTGCGCGGCTGGCGATGAACAATATCAATCTGCCAGGACGGATTAACCAGTGCGGGGCGGGGATAGGCGGCCAGGTGGGAGCCAAGAAGGGCGACTGCGATCAGCGCGAGGACGGCGGTGTGAAGTGCTCGGATGCCCATAATAGCAGGTATGCCTCCAACTGATGCCAGCCACGGTGGACGCCCTTGACGGACGGGCCAGTTATTGTACGTTCATCGTCACCGCCAACCAAATGGGGCCACAGTCGTGACGAGCACCGCGTCCAACGCCGGCACACCCGGCCGACCGGACCACGCCGATCAGCCGATGGGGGTGACCTTTAAGCGAGCAACGGGCGATGACCGCCCGCATGTGCTGGCGTTGCTGCTGACCGGGCGGGCATCGGGGGATGAGGCAGCGGTCGGGTCGTTTGTCGCCTTCGCCGGCGACCATCATCTGTCGATCGAAGGACTTTGGGCGGCTTGGCGGGGCGACACGCCGATCGCAGCCATGCTGATCGTGCCCAGCCCGGGCCGCACGGCGATGGTATTCGTCTCGCCGATGACCGGGTCGGCGACACAGCCGGTCGTCACCGGGCTAGCCCGGGTCGTCTGCGCCACACAGGACCTCAATTGTGTGACGATGCTGCAATCGCTGCTCGATCTGCCCCAACACCGCGAGGCGCAGGCACTGGCAACTGCCGGGTTCGAACGGTTGGCGGAACTCATTTACATGCAACGCCCCGCAGATGCGCCAGAGGTGCCGCTGCAACTGGACAGCTCGCTCGAGTTGGTGCACTGGTCGGATCAGCACCGCGGCCACTTCGCCGACGCTATTATGGCCAGTTATGAGCAGACGCTCGATTGCCCCGGCCTGGTCGGGCTGAGGCAGATCGACGACATCATCGCCGGCCACAAGGCAACCGGTGAATTTAGCCCAAACCTGTGGTTTGCTTTGCGCTGCGATGATCAGCCGGTCGCGGTCATGCTTCTCAACGTCGTGCCGCGTCGTCAATCGATGGAGTTGGTGTACTTAGGCGTCAGCGCCACATGGCGGGGCCGAGGCATCGGGCGGAGGCTACTGGCCCACGGCTTGGGGCTGGCCGGCCGGCAAAAGGCAACCAACATCATCCTCGCCGTCGATCAGCGCAACAAACCGGCGCTGCGGCTGTACCGATCGCTGCGCTTCACCTCGACAACGCGCAAGCTGGCGATGATTTACAACCTCGGTGACGGTTGCGCGGGCTCCGCCGAGGCAACGGCAACGCCGTGAACCAAACCGACAGGGGCGAAGCCTGCGGGGCTGACAACCGACCCAATGAGCCAGCCCGGCAAACTGATGGATCCTGCCGCTTGGGGCGCCGCCCCAAGCGGTCCCATCTGCCATTGCGCCCTGAAAATGCCGGTTTTGCGTGTCTGCCGGATCGGGGCATAGCCGGTCACCACCTCCAAAAACACGTTGACAATTCGGCACTTAAGCCTTAATCTTATGTGACCGGCAGACCGCCAAAGATACGCTGCGGTTTCAGGGGCCGCGGCCGACCGCAGTGACCAACCAGAAGGGAAAGGCAAACCAGTTGAAAACAACTGAGGGAGTCGTCAATATGCAGTGGCCTTCCCATCTTGGCAGTTCACCGTTACCACGCCCCGATCGTTCGCGCCGCTACAAGCCCCGCGCGAGTCGGCGTGGGCATCGTCGTCCCCAGGGGCCCTCACGGTTCGCAATGATCGAGCCGCTCGAGCCGCGACTGCTGTTGTCAGGTGCCGCGCTGGTTGGTGTCGACTTCGATAGCGCCGACGGTACGTTCCCGATCAACTGGACATTGGTCAGCGACCTGACCGACTACGAAGATGGCCTTGAACTGAACGAAACGTACGTCGCTAACCTTGTAGACGAAAGCGGCGACACGCGTGACTTCGATCTGTTGATCAGCGGCTTCGCGCCCGGATGGGAGGTACAGTCCTCCATCGAAGCTTCCACTCCGCTGCCGGCTTATATCCCCAATCACACCAACCCGCTCAATGACATCGGGGGCAGCTTCCACTCAAGCAACTCAGCCACCCTGCAGTGGCAAGATTTAGAGGCCACGCAGGTTTATGAACTGTATGTGTTTGCCGCTGACACGCTTGAGTTCGATCAAGACGTGACGATCCACAGTGATGGCGTACCAATCGTGTTCAACCAGGCGGCGAACGCCAATGAACTATTCGTTAACGACATGCTCGGCGACAGCGGCAGCGACCTCACGACGTTCGCCCAAACCGTCATCGCCGACGCCACCGGCCAGATCAGCATCGACATCTCGGCGAACAACGGCATAGCAGGCGTGGCGATCTCCGAGGTCCCAGTCCCCCCAGGGGGCATGTTGTCCGGCACAAAATTCGAGGATCGCAATGAAGACGGCGTACGCAACTTCACCGACCTCGATGGGGACGGCGAGTTTGATCCCGACGACGGCGAGTCCTACACCGAACCGGGGGCTGCCGGTTTTGTCATTTTCGTCGACCTCGATGGGGACGGCGAGCGCGATTCCTTCGGCAATGGTGACGAGGTCCAGGAGCCGCACGGCTACACCGATGTAAACGGTGAATACCAGATCACGGGAATCCCACCCGGCACCTATAACGTGATCGAGGAACTACTGCCGAGCTGGGCTGCCACCACGCCGACGAACGGCGTGTACACCAATATTGCCGTCACCTTGGACGTGCCCGTGATCAACCTGGACTTTGGCAACCGGCGGGCGGGAATCTTCGGCACCAAGTTCGAGGATCGCAACGCCAACAACCAGCGCGATCCGGGCGAACCCGGCGTCGCCAATTTTCCGATCTACATCGACATCGACCAGAACGGCGTGCTCGACGCGGAATTGGATCTGTCCGTGATGACCCAGTTTGACGATCCTGGGACTATAAATATCGACGAGTCAGGCAGTTACGCGTTTATCGGCATCCCACCCG